>NZ_JBQFOU010000006.1:0-292116 GCF_056533845.1 Ruegeria sp. F5
TTGGCGTGTTCCGGAGAAGAGCGGGCCAGGGTTGTCGCGGCAGCATCCCGAAAGAAATGCGGTGGAATACGGCGACCCGTCAGCTTCAGTGGGGGTCTGGTCATGATGGCGCCCTATAATGACGTGCTGCCAGATGACGTAAGAACTGCCGCGACCAATGTCGAGCAAGCGCTGAAAGATGGAACATTGAACCCGTTTGCTGGCCCTATCACCAACGCAAATGGTGAGACCGTTATCGAAGAAGGCGAAGCGCTAACCGACAAGCAGGTTCATGAGATGAACTGGTTTGTGCAAGGTGTCGACGGCGAGTTGCCATCCTAAAGAAAGTCATGGTCTTGCGTAAAATTAGCGCGTTGATGAAGTTCTCCTGAGGCAAGCTTCTCCCCGCTTCAAGAAAGGAGAGTGTCGTAACCGCTAGGTGAGCGCGTCCAATCCGGCGCGCTCACTCATTTTGCTGTGTCGTTCATATAGGCTGCGGACAATTCAAACCTTGAACTGAGCGCGACCGCCGACCTGGCAATCAAAACGGTCAAGGGCTTCAATGCCAAAAAACTTTACAGTACGAACTTAGCATTGTCGTTCAATACTTTCCGCTCCAGTGACTGGTGGCAGCCCAAACCGGTCATTCGCCACTCAGCTTTTGGAAGCCCTAGAACCTGACAGACCTGTGCTCTAGATTTATCTCCTGTGCCTGATTGTTTAAATGTCTAAACGCGCTGAAGCTTTTTCAGCCCGTAAAGGGATGTGACTGCACAATTATCGCTAGCAGGCCATAGGCTCCGACCAAACTCAATGCAGCCCGAAAAATCAGCGACGGTTTCGTGCTGGGTGTGTGGCCAGTCGCTGCCCCAAACTATTTTGTCCGCTGATAAAGCCGACAGTAACTCGTGGGCATGCGGGCTCAGATCGAACGGCGTTCGGTAATGTGCCGAGAATTTCATGTACAGATTTTCGCGCTGAAGGGATTTGACCGCTGTAACCATCCGGTCTCGCAGCGGGTTAGCTTCGGACGGCAATCCAAAATGATCGATTACGACTTTCAGGCCCTGATCCGTTAACGGGTCGAGGATGTCAGCCAAGCGGGAGCCTTCGAGATGAATTTCGAGATGCAGGTTCCGGGCGCGCAGTTTAACAAGAAAGTCGCTGACAGGTTTTGACCCGAAGTCAGGAATGGCCGCGCCGTGCACCAGGTTCCATCGCACACCGCGAATACCTTGATCGACTAGTGCGTCCAGCTCTTCAGCGCCGATATCGATTGGAACCACGGCGACTCCACCAAACCGCGACTTGTCCAGTCCGGCAAGGGCCGAAAGAAGCTGGGAATTATCGGCTCCCAAGAAGCTGACCTGCACAATAACTCCGCCGGACAGGCCATGTGTCCGCTGATGCGCAAGCCATTTGTCCAATGGAGCCAAGGCGTTAGGGGCATAACGCGCACCTTCAACTGCAACTAATTGTTCGTAGACATGCGCATGGCAATCGAAGTCGATCATTGGTGGGCCTCCCAAATCATATATATGACTAGTTGACTATATAGGTCAATATAAGGTAGAGGATTCCTGGGAGGAAAGAAATGGCAGCACAATTTCACACCACAGATGACAGGCTTCCGGCCTATATTCGGCTGCGCGATACTCTGGCTGCCCAAATCGCGGCAGGCGATTGGACCGCAGAGCAGCCGATTCCATCTGAAACGAAACTGGCTAAGGAATACGGGCTGTCGGTCGGCACCGTACGCAAAAGCATCGACGGTCTCGTTGGCGAAGGTCTGCTGGAGCGGCGACAAGGCTCGGGCACATATGTCAAGGCACCGTCATTCGATGCGACGCTGTTCCGTTTCTTTCAGTGGCGCGAGGTGGATGGGTCGCAGCTATCAATCCCCTCCAGCAAGTTGATCGTTCGCACACGGGCATCCGCCCCGACAGAGGCCGCAGAAGCTCTGGGAACGCACGATGTGATCAAGATCGTCAGGGTACGTAGCCTGAGTGACCTTCCGGTTTTGTTCGAAGAGATTTATGTGCCCGCGTCACTATTCGCAGGATTTGAAACACTGAATGAAGATGCGCTGGGACCGCTCCTCTACCCGATTTACTTCGAGCGCTTTGGGGTGCTGGTAAGGCGCGCCACCGACGATCTGACTTTTGGCTCGGCTGATGAAACCGTTGCCAAACAGTTGAGACTGAAAACAGGCGATCCATTGGCGGTCATTCACAGAACTGCCTTCGACATCGAGCACAAGCCCGTTGAATGGCGTATTGCTCGCGGAAGCGCGGCACAATTCCGCTATCGCAGCGAGATCAACTGACAACTGATTGTCCAGGGAGGACCAGATGACCATCCAGAAAACCATAATCTGTGCATTGACCGCTGCCACGCTGGCGACGCCGGTTTTTGCCGAATATCCCGAACGCGCCATTGAGTTGACGATCCCGGCCGGTGCCGGTGGCGGCACCGACACCAGCGCCCGCAAACTGGCTATCCTGCTGGAGGAGGCGCTGGGAACATCCATTGCGGTCCTGAATGTCGGTGGCGGCGGCGGCTCGGTCGGAGCATCGCAATTCATGCAGGTCAAGCCAGACGGGTATTCCCTATTTGCGACTTGGAACAGCCCGCTGACCACCGTTCCCCAAGTGCAGAATGTAGCCTATTCACTGGACAGCTTCACACCCATCGCCTCGACTTCTGAGACGGCGTATACGCTGTGTGTCAAAACCGATTTCCCGGCAACGGACGGAGCCGGTTTCCTGGCCGAGCTTGAGGCCAACCCCGGTAAGTACACATATGGCAATGACGGAATCGGTGGCACAATGCAGTTGGCAGCCGAACGCATTTTCCAAGCCAAAGGTATTGACGCCGTTCCGATCCCCTTCGGCGGTGCTGGCGAGACGCTGCAAAACTTCCTTGGTGGGCATGTGGACATCTATGGCGGGTCAATCTCGACGGTATTGCCCTACGTCGAAAGTGGCGAAGCCGCTTGCCCCATCGTGACGTCGGCCGCTGACGTCGCCGCAATGCCGAATGCGTCCGGTCTGGATGCGCTTGGTATGGGAGACAAAGAAACACTGTTGTGGCGCGCAATTCTTGGGCCAAAAGACATGGATCCCGCCATTGTCGAAAAACTCGCCGACGTAATTGAAACTTCGGTAAACGACCCAAGCTATGTTGAGTTCCTAGCAACCAAAGGTGAAGTGCCCAATGTCGTGAAAGGCGATGATCTGGGTGCCCGGTTGCAAGCCGAGTTTGACGGATTGGCAGAGGTGTCCAAAAGCCTCGGGCTGTCGAACTGATGGAACAGCGTCAGGATATTGTACTTGGCCTTATCTTTATTGGGCTGGGTGGCGTCGCCGCGTGGATGGCCACATCCTATACCGGGGCAAGCGGCATCTATCCCCTCGTACTTAGCATTATCCTGACGCTTATCGGTGCAACTGTCGTTCTCAAAGCCGCGCGCGCGGGCTCGACGTATGAGCGCAAGCTGGTCGATGCGCCCGCGCAGATGCTGGTCACGATTGTGATTGGCATCATTTATGTGGCGTCGATTGTGCCGCTGGGTTTCTACCCGGCCTCTTTCCTTATGATGCTGGTGTTGCCAATCGCATTGGGGTTTCGGCGCGGCCTCTATGCTCTGATCGTCGCTGCTGTTTTCATGGGTATTATCTATCTCGTCTTTTCGCTGCTTCTGGAAAAGCCGCTGCCGCGTGGGGCCCTGCCTGCACTAGTTGGACTTGGGGGCTGAGATGGAGTTCTATTCGCAGGCACTGAGCAATGTGCTGACGGTGTGGCCACTTGTTGCCATGATCGGTGCAACCCTCCTGGGGGTTTTTATCGGTGCCTTGCCTGGACTGAACCCGGTCATGGCCATAGCACTGCTGTTGCCCTTGACCTATTCGATGGACCCGCTAGTCGCCTTGGCCATGGTCGCGGGCATCTATAACGGGTCAATGTATGGCGGAGCCATTCCGGCAATCCTGTTGCGCATCCCCGGTACGCCAGCCTCGATTGCTACCACATTTGACGGCTTTCCGATGGCCGATAAGGGGGAGGCAGCCAAGGCGCTGAAAATCGCGTGTTGGTCCTCCGCTGTGGGCGGCATCGCGAGTGCTATTGCTTTGATGACCGTTGGGCCGTTGCTCGCGCGTGTCACGTTGTTCTTCGGCCCGGCAGAATACTTCTGGATCGCGATTTTCGGCATGGCGTCGGTCGGAGTGATGGTCGGTTCTGACCCGGTAAAAGGCATGATGGCGGCGGTTCTGGGGCTACTGATCGGCACCATCGGCATCGACAACCTATCAGGGCAGGCTCGCTACACATTCGATCAAACTTGGCTGTTGGGTGGCCTTGACCTGATTGTTGTTCTGGTGGGCATTTATGCTCTGCCGCCCGTTTTGCAGTTAGCAGAAAAGTGCGACCTCAAGGGTCTGTCCGCAGCACAGCTCAAGCTGACCGATGTCCCGTTCAAAGCTGGTGAAAAGCGTAAGTTGATCCCGACCTGGCTGCGGTCTTCTGGTATCGGGATCAGCGTTGGTATTCTACCCGGTGCAGGTGGCAACATTGCCGCTTTCCTCAGCTACAACGCTGCCAAGAATGCCTCCGACGATCCTGAGAGCTTCGGTAAAGGAAATCCGCAAGGCGTCGCGGCCGCAGAATGCGGAAACAACGCCGACAACGCCGCGTCTATGATTCCGGCATTGTCTCTGGGCATCCCAGGCAATGTTGTCGCGGCTCTTGTTCTAAGCGCACTTACCATCCACGGTTTGCAGCCTGGCCCGCAGCTTTTCCACCAAAACCCTGTCCTTGTTGGCGGATTCATGATGGAGATGCTGATCACCTCTCTCCTGATTTTCCTGCTCGGAGGCGCCGTCGCCACGCGCGTATTTGCGCAATTCCAACGGCTTCCCGGTGTCTTGCTGGTGCCGTCCATCTTGATCCTGATGTGTGTGGGTGTCTACGTAATCAACGGTCGCCCGGTTGATCTGTGGGTCATGTTCCTGGCCGGAATCGCCGGGTATTTTCTTGAGAAGGTCAACGTTCCTTTAGCTCCGATCATTCTAGGCATGATCCTTGGCCCGATGGCGGAGCAAAGCGTTCGGCGGGCACTACTGATCAGCCGCGGTGACGCGACCGAACTTGTTACTCGACCGCTTTCAGCCATGTTGGCAATTGCCACACTTCTGGTCATCGCCTGGCCAATTGTTAAAGCGATGCGCAATAAGCGGTCTGCCGCCAAACCATGAGACCGGGAGCCGTAACGATTAGCGATTGCTCTCACTAGGTAAAGCAGCGACGTTTGCTTCCAGCGAACTATAGGTTTGGGACGCACGCCGAACTTTGCAAAGTCCGCTCTCTGCGCGTTGGCGACCTTGGTACTGTTCGCAGCAATGGTACGTTTGGGCTCGATGCGGTCATTTGCAAAGTACTCGTGAGCGTCTGCTGTGCGGACAAACCGGGCTTTCGACGCTGTCACCTGAATAGCCGAAACTGGCGCTTTGTGTGTTTCACGTGCAATGCAACGGGCTAAGTTTAGTTTCGCGGCTGCCATCGCCAGAGCTTGGCTCAGAGTATATACAATCTGATAGCATGCAGTGTTTCCCACGACATAGGGATTTGGTCGGAGACAGGTGTTAATCGTACCTTCTTATGCTGAAACCAGTAACGCTACAAAAGGAGCCTCCATTGTCGCCGACTGTTTCGACGTCCCCTCACGGACTGTCCCAATTAGACCAAACCCACTTTGATATTGCCATTGTTGGTGCGGGAATAAACGGCGCCAGCGCTGCCCAGCATCTTTGCGCGGCTGGCTACAGTGTGCTTGTTGTCGATCAGGATGATTTTGCCAATGGGGCAACCAGTCGTTCCAGTCGCTTGCTTCACTGTGGTCTTAGGCATTTGGCTTCAGGCTCCGGTTTCTGGCGGACGTTGTTGCGCCCACGGCGTCTGGCTATGTCCATGAAAACCGTTCGTGATGACATGCTGGCCAGAGATGAGATCGTGCGTACGATCCCCAACCGGGTAAAGCCAATCAACTTCTGTTTGCCAATCTATTCAGATGATCAATACACCCCCTGGCAACTAGATGCGGCCTTTGCAGCACTACGGATGACCAGTCCAACCGGCGAACCGCTGAGGTATCGTCGCTACCGTCCAGACAACACCGATCAGGTTCCAATCAGCCCGTGGTTGCGAGATCCTGAAAAGCTGCGCAGCATCGCGGTTTTTCAGGAGTATATTTTTGATTGGCCAGAGCGTATCGCGCTGGATGCCCTGTTTGATGCACGTCGGATGGGAGCGTGCGTCCGTAACTACACACGGGTGGTGGAGATCAGGCAAGCGCAAAAGGATGCGCGGTGGCACATTACGCTGCAATCGACTGACAAAACAGCACTGGGCGCTCCTGAGGCCGCCACTGTCACTGCGGACCTTGTCCTCAATCTGGCAGGGGCTTGGGTCGATGATGTGACTGCCAGAACCGGGTCAAACGCGGCTCCCAAATGTATGGGGATGAAAGGCATACATATTGCGGTGCAACTGCCAGAGGACTTCGCTGATTGGGGGGTATTCACCTATAACAGCATAAGCGAACCACTTTATTGCCTACCCTTTCGCGGTATCCATTATGTCGGTTTGACGCGAACCCCATTCCAAGGAGATACCGCTAACGTCTCGGCGACGGACAAGGAAATTGAATGGATGGTTTCGGAAACCAACCGGTGTCTTCCAAAGCTTTCTCTGGAACCCAGCGATGTGCTGTTTACCTGGGCTGGCGTCAACCCGCTGACGCGTGATCCGCTGGAACCAATGGGTAGTCGCGAGATCAAGATCCATGATTTGTCGGTTGAAGGATTGCCCAACATGCTGGCGCTGACTGGTGGCCCGATCATGACCCATAGGCGCGTCGCAAGAAAAATCACCCGGGAGATTCAAGAGCGACTAGTGCCCTCCAGAGATCGGCGCGATCTGCAATACTGTGGCACTCAGACAATATTTGACTACGACGCCGCATGTGACGGCAACCAGAAACCAAAGGATTACAGCTCCGTGATTACAAATTCTGCGCGCAACGAAATGCCGGGCAATCTGGCTGATTTGCTCATGCGGAGGCTTGGTCTGGGGTGGGAACCGGATCAAGGCCTGGGACAAGCCCGCAAAATTGCAGAGGCGGCAGCGCCACATCTGGGCTGGTCAAATTCAAGGATTGAAGATGAGCTAGTCTCCTATCAGGTTCACCTTGATGGAGTCCGGCGAAAACAGGGTGCCGGTTGAGGCCATAGGCTTTCGTCACACACACGATCCGCAACGGGCCAATGCGAACGGCGGCCACTTTGTGTTTTTTGCCACTGAAACGGCGCGCAGCATTGGTCAGAATGGGCTCTTCAGGTTGGTTCGCCGCGCCTTAGGCGAAGGACCGGACAACGCTATCGAAGCCGTTCAAAAGGTCGCCGACCAACACGAAAGGTGCGGATAGAGCCGCCGGTTGTCAGGAAGGCACCAACAGCTGCTGTCGGTCTCAGTGAACAAAGCAGAGAGTGTTGAAGTTTCGCCTCCAGGACGCCACCTCTTCTCCAACACTTTCGCCGTTGAGACCGCGTTTAATTAGCGCGGCAAGCTGACCTGCATCGGCCGTCGTCATGCCCCAACGGACCAGTTCTGGCGTGCCAATGCGCAATCCGTTCATATCGCCGTCAACCACGGCCAAAGGCAGTCCGATGCCGCAAGCAAGGAACCCATTCGGGCGCAGCTTTTTCGACGCCGCCTGACCGCCGCCAAAGCGTTCGGCCAACACAGCGAACTGGTGGGAGTTCGTAAAGCCTTCGGCCCCTGCAAAGACCGGAACGCCCTCTGTTTCCAATGCGGTCGCCAATGCTTGCGACATTGCGATCATTCCCCTGGCGTAGGCTTTCCCAAAGTCCCTCCAATCCAGCATGGTCACCGCTAGAGCGGCCGTCTTCGCAGCATCGAAGTTGGCAGTCATCCCGGGGAACGCGATGGCATCCAGCGCCTTTGCGATCTCAGCATCGTTGGTGACGATCAGTCCCCCGGCCGGTCCCCCAAGGCTTTTGTAGGTGCTCATCGTCATGAAATGCGCGCCTTCCTTCAGCGGGTTCGACCACGCCCGCCCGGCTATGATCCCGCATTGGTGAGCCGCGTCGAACATGACCTTAGCGCCGACTTCGTCCGCGATGGTACGAATGTCGGCCACGGGGTGCTCAAACAGGTTCAGACTGCCGCCGATAGTGATCAGCTTGGGTCGTTCGGCCAAGGCCAATGCGCGAAGCTGATCCAGATCGACCGTGTAGCCATCTTTGTTTACGGGAGCCTCGACCGTGCACAGGCCATAAAACCCCGCACAGCCCGCGATGTGATGCGTCACATGCCCGCCAATCGACGCGGGCGGAGCGATAATCGTGTCACCCGGTTTGCAGGTCGCCATGAAGCCATACATGTTGGCAATCGCGCCAGAGGGCACGCGGACCTCTGCAAAACTGGCATCGAACACTTCTGCGCAAAGCTGGGCGGAGATAATTTCGATCTCTTCGATCGCTTCCAATCCCATTTCATACTTGTCACCGGGATAGCCCAAGGACGGACGCGATCCGATTCCTGACGACAAGAGCGCCTCTGCCTTGGGGTTCATAACATTGGTCGCCGGGTTGAGGTTGAAGCATTCTTCCTCGTGGATCACGCGGTTCCGCTCAGCGAGTGTCTGAACCCGGGCCAGAAGATCGGCCGAGGTCGTGGACGCAGCCTTGTTGGCAATGTCCTGAACCAGAGTTTCGCTCGTTCCGGGAACCCAGTTTCGCTGTGCAAGTGTCATGCACCATCCTCCTGTTTGCACCAATCTGGCGCCTGAAGCGTGACAGCGCAAAGCAGAATTGCTATTTCTGGGCGTAGAAAAACTAAGGCTACAAGAATGAGCGTCGCCCCCAAACGTCCGAAGGGCCCACCGCTGAACGCCATGCGTGCATTTGAAGCTGCTGCGCGACATGTGAGTTTTGTTGCGGCCGCGGATGAGCTTTGCGTCACTCCCGGCGCGATCTCTCAACATATCAAGACGTTGGAAGATTGGGCAGGCATGTCACTCTTTCGCCGTAACGCCCAAGGGGTGGAGTTGACGAAGGCCGGAGCATCGCTGGTCTCAAGGTTCACATCTGCCTTTGACGCGTTGGCGGATGCAACGCGCTCCTTGCGCAACCTTGGACCGGACGTGGATTTTCACATCGCTGCCCTTCCTTCCGTCGCTCAGCTTTGGTTGCCGAAAAGACTGAGCAAGGTCAGAGCGCAATTGCCCATGATCAACTTCTCGGTCACCGCCATGGAAACCCCGCCGAGCCTGTCGAGGGAACTGTTCGATCTGGCGATTTTCTTCGATGTGCCCGATGGATCCCCCGATCAGGTCCCGATTTGTGCCGATGAGATTGTACCGGTATGCGCACCCGCGCTTCTTGAACGGGACGCAGACTTCGAGACAGCGACGCTTCTGCATGACCAGACTTGGGCAGACGACTGGGCCGTTTGGTCAAAGGCGACAGCCACGCCCACAAGCGATCCAATACACGGTCCGAAGTTTTCCCTCTACAGCCTTGCCGTGGAAGAGGCCAAAGCCGGTGCCGGCGTCTTGATCGGGCATCTGTGCCTGGTCGAAGAAGCGCTCGCGAACGGTTCGCTGAAACGTGCCAGCGAGCGTACCTGCCATACAGGGCGTCATTTGTGCGCTCGACTGCCCGAAGATTCGAGGCGAAGACCCGAAACCGATCAAGTCATTTCGCTGCTCTACTAGAAGTTCCCAAGGCCCCCATTTGAGCGTGGTGCAGCATTTCGTAGGTTTGGGCTCACCGCCGTCATTCTCTGCGGTGGGTTCAGACAAGTGGTTTGAGCCCTTAGCTGTCATCGATCACACATCAGTCTTTTGCATGTACAGCACGTCGCGAACCGTGCATTCCTGACGTTCAGAACCAGGGGGCAAATATCAGCTCTGCGGACAAAACAGCCGTCGGCATCGTGGAAACAAATGTCTGCTCTATGCTGATGATTCAAATGGGGGGTCGAGACACATCGGGCAAACTTTGTGCCAACTTTTCGTACTGCAAAGTCTTTCTCAGGTTCTTATTTAGTTGTTTGACGACCGCGCTTCTTGCCTTCATTTTGTTTCCAGCAAGTTGCTATAAGAGCGGCTTTCTCATCAAAACGAATGGTCCTTCTGGGTACGTTTGGAATTCCACAAATTCATAGCCGAGGGCCAAATAGAATTCTCGCGCGGTCAGTGAGGAATGAAGCATCATTTCTGGGATTGCCTTTTGTCGCGCTTCGTCTTCAATTCTTGCAACTAGCATTTTGCCCAACCCTCGCCCCTGAAACCCAGGGTCCACGAACATTGATCGCAGATAGTCATCTCTCAGCCCCACCGTTCCAACAAGTTCGGTGCCCATGAAGCAAAGAAGAATTAGCTCGTTTTCAATTCTTTTGGTGACCGGCTCCGGTTCAAAAATCGTGCACAGCCTGTCGATTGACTTTTGATCGTATTCCTTGGAATTCGAAACGCGAATTGTGCGTCGGATCAACCCACTGAGCGGAATTACATCGGCAACTGTTGCCTGTCGGATTTTGAGCGACTTCATCGCGGCAAACTTATCCCGGGACATGAGACATCGAGAAGCTGGCAGATACGACTAAGGCAGGCTGGAAGCACTTGGACTTCTCTATGTCTTTCACAAGAGTAAGCGGTTTCACAAAATTCATGGCGTTTCCTACCGGAATTATCGGATCAGATGATCCCATCACTATTGCAGACATTCTTTCGACGCGCAGCATCGGCAACTTTGGGCTCACATCGGACCTTCGCCGCGATCTGTACCAAGGGCCGGTCTGGTTTGGATCGACTTTCGCTACACGCCGCATGAATAGGCAACACTCGGACAAAGCGGCTATTGGTCAAAACCAGAGTAGGTATTATTCAAAAAAGAGTTTGGAAGAGAGGGCGCGTTAGGGAATTAGTTTTGTGGACGTTCGCCAAAGGCCAAATCCAGCTCCCGCAACCAAACTTTCCACAATGAGAACCGGCGCGGCCTCACCGTCGGTGCTATCAGTCAAAGCCAAAATAAATGGCTTGAGGTTCTTTACTCGTTAGTTTTGTGATGCTGGTAGCCAAACGATACCGCGAAAAGAAGGGGCGCACAGCAGCGTGCCCCTTCCTTTGGGCGTTGTCGTCGCTAGCCAGTCACGCCGATCTGAGGGCAGTTCTTCGCCTGCATGGCTTGCGTGATGGCATCGTAGTTCCCTTTAGCCTGGGCCAACTGGTCGGCGTGATCCTGCGTCGCGGCTAGTGCGAACGCAGCAGGCCAGAACAGGACAAGTTTAACACCGGTGATGACCGCATCATTCGTCGATGATTTTTTCTGATCCGCCGTCAACTTGTTGACGTTGCTCGCAATCTGGTTGCGCTCTGCGTGCAACTGCTGGCACGAACGTCCATCGAAGATCGCAGGGCTGACATACGTGGCCCCGACTTTGTCCGGTCACTGCGCACAAGCGGCGACAAATGGTAGCAGGGCAACAGTTGCGATAAACCTGCGCATGAAATACTCCTTTACATACAAGCGGTTGTGGTCCGGAGACACCACGGGAATGCGGCAGCACTATGGCGATCTCAATCCTTACTGATGACATTGCAAGTGTATTTAGGGGTGTCGCTCGCCTGCATTTTTGCAGCGCGCAGGTTCGATATTCGCGCCGACATTTCCCATAGATTTGCACTTCGAAAGCAAGCGACCGACCCAAGGGGGCGAACGCCTTAGTACTAGTCACGTTAAGCCTCAAATTGAAGCCGGAACGGAGTCCGCCGTCAGCAAATTCTAGCAAGCCATTGATCTTGAGTCTTATCGTGCAATGCACGGTCATTGGCATCTCAAGAGCAGTGGTTTGCGCCGCAGGCGGCGAATTCGTGGTCTTAGCCCATGCCTTCCGAATGCTGCGCGATGCCTAAATAGCGGCTAAGCGTCGAAAAGCAGACATCATTCGCTACTAAGGCGGCACAAACTTAACATCGAAACGAATTGTCAGCTTCGCAAGGCGACCTATCCAATGCTGACATTGGTATAAGGAAAGAACGCTTAAACAGAGATGCTTGTTGGTCCTCGAACGCGCTGCGTAGTGTCCATACCGATGCGCCAAAACCTACGATGCGCCGCCGTTCATTCAGATCACTTCGTTTTATGACGGGCGGCTCACGGCCCAACTCGCCTCGGTCTGTTCCCGCATGATGAACTTCTGAGGTTTGCCAGTGACAGTCATTGGAAATTCGGAAACTTGCCGGATATGAGCCGGAATCTTGTAGTGCGCGATTTGGTTTTTGCAGAAATTGCGAAGGTCCTCTTCATCCAAAGCGACTTGACTTCGCCCTATAACCCAGGCGGCAACGATTTCGCCAAATTTAGGGTCGCTGACACCAAACACTTGGGCGTCCACAATGTCCGGATGTGTCAGCAAAAACTCTTCGATCTCGCGCGGATAGATGTTCTCGCCCCCGCGAATGATCATATCCTTGAGCCGTCCGGTGATGCGGCAAAATCCGTTTTCGTCCAAAGTTGCCAGATCACCCGTATGCATCCAGCCGTCCTGAATGCTCTCGGCGGTCTTTTCGTCGTCGGACCAATAGCCTGCCATGACCGAGTAGCCCCTTGTGCATAGCTCTCCCGGAACGCCGACTGGTGTGGTGGCGCCCTCTGCATCAACGATTTTGACCTCGAGATGCGGCATAATCCGGCCCACGGTTTCGCATCGCTTTTCCAGCGGATCGGTTGTGAAACTCTGAAAGGAAACCGGCGAGGTTTCGGTCATGCCATAAGCTATCGTCACCTCCTTCATGCTCATCTGATCCTGCACACGACGCATGATTTCAACCGGGCAAAGCGAGCCTGCCATGATACCTGTGCGCATATTCGAAAGGTCGCGGCGTTGCTGGTCCAGTGCCTCAAGCATGGCCACAAACATTGTGGGTACACCGTAAAGCGCGGTGCAGCGTTCTGCGGCAAGTGTATCGAGTGTTTTGCTCGGCTCGAACGCTTCTCCTGAGAATACCATTGTTGCGCCTTTGCTGACCACGCCCAGAACGCCCATCACCATTCCGAAACAATGATAGAGCGGCACGGGAATGCACAACCGATCCGCGTCGGTCATGTTGATACGATCCGTGACCGACCGGGCATTGTTGACGATATTGAAATGAGAAAGCGTGGCACCCTTTGGCTGCCCGGTCGTACCAGAGGTAAACTGGATATTGATGGGATCTTCGGGCGCCAGAGTTCCGGTAATCTGGTCAAGCTTGGCCTGGCCATGGGTATCTGGCGGTTGGAGCAACTGATTGAACCCGATCATTCCTTCAGGCGGAGAGTCGGTCATGGCAATGACCGACCGCAACTCGGGCAACCGCGCGGCCTGCAAGGCGCCGGGGTCTGATATGGCCAACTCAGGAGCCAATTCCGAGATCATCCCAAGATAGTCGGAGGATTTGAACCGGTCCGCCAACACCAGTGCCCGGCACCCCACTTTGTTCAGTGCGTATTCAAGTTCGGATAACCGATAGGCGGGGTTTATATTCACCAAGATGACCCCAATGCGTGCGGTCGCGAATTGCGTCAGCACCCATTCGAGCCGGTTGGGCGACCACAAACCCAGCCTGTCACCCTTTTCCAATCCAAGCGCGTGAAGTCCCAGCGCCAATTCGTCGACTCTTTGGGCAAAATCTTTGTAGCTCAGCCACGCTCCGCCATCAGTAAAAACGCAACATTCTTTGTCACCGTGAGTGGTAACAGCAGCACGAAGCAAGTCGGGAATCGTAATGTGCTGCAGCGAAGGTTGGTTTGCGCCCCTGACATGGGACCGGTTGTTGAGCGGGGCAAGATCACTGTTGGAATCTGGGGTCATTAGGGTTGCTCCTGCAATTTCAAAGCTGGTCGCGCCAATAGTCGCCTTTCCCAACGGGCGCATTCATGTTCACCAAGGGATTGGGCAAGACCAATGCCAATCAGGGTGCTGAGTTCCGGCTGCGCGGTAGGGCTCAAACGTATGTCAAGCCCGACGATCTGGGTTTCGCCGAGGCTATCACAACGGCACAGAAATCTGGCGCCAAACTGCAGATCAGCCACATCCAGCCAAAATTCGGCGCGCCTGATCATGCCATGAACCATTCGCTTGAGATGATCGAACTGGCACGGCAGCAGGACGTAGACATTGCCTTTGACGTCATTCCCCATGACTGGAACCACACGCTGATGGTCGCCATTCTGCCCAAATGGGCCCAGGCGGGAACTCTGGACGACATTCTTGCACGTCTTGCCGACCCTGAATGCCGGGAAAAGATCAAGGCCAACCCGCAACCAATGTGGCTGATCGTCAAGGCCGAGAAGTGGTCTGACATCGTACTTCTGAATGCGACGGTCAACAAAGATATCGTTGGTGCGGATTTCGCCGAGATCGGTCGAATGCGCGGGTGCGATCCCTACGATGCAGTTCTGGATATCCTGTTGGAAGAGGGCGAAAATCTCATGGCCTGCATGTGGTCCTCGAAATCCTTTCGCGATTCAGACGTTGAACTGTGTCTGGAGCAACCTGAATGTGCCGTGATCTCGGACACGGTGGCGATTGCCAACGAGGGTATTCTGAAAGACCACGTCGGTTCGCTCTCAGGTTACGGGTGGGCCGCTCGTTTCCTGCAGTATTATGTTCGCGACCGAGGCGCTCTTACTCTGGCAGAAGGCGTTTCCAAACTGACCATGATACCGTCCAAACGCCTGGGTCTCAAAGACCGTGGTCAATTGAAACCGCGTCACAAGGCGGATATCTGCGTCTTTGACCAGGTCAATATCGCCAGCAACGCCACAGCCCGAAATCCGCGTCGATATGCTTCAGGTGTCGCTTATGTCTTGGTCAACGGGCAACTGTCCATGCGCGAAGGCAAACGAACCCGGGTAAACGCTGGTCAGGTGATACGCGAGTTCGCGGGATCAAGCTAGGAAACCATATCGGAGCTCAAATTGGCCTTATCGCCTTGGCGTTGCAAACAGTGACTCAGTACCGGTGCTCTGGCAGACTTTCCACCACCGTTTTCAGCCGCGCAGGAGGATTGATACCGTCTGAATACAATCGTGACTGAACGGCTAACGACGTTAGTCTTTCGATGAACGTCCGCTTTTTTCTCGGACGCTGGCCCTTTGTAGTAGCAGTGAACTCACGTTTCCCGCCCCGGGCGTTTGTTTTTGCTGTCGCAGCAGCACGCAAAGCGGACTTTGGTTTACAGAAGTGGAGTGGTAACTTTGTCCTTCGCTTTGTTGGTCTTACCAGGTTGCTGCGAAAGTATGGTTCCGGTTCGAGTCAAAACAACGCGTTCGAACGACCGGATTGGTGACGCACGTTGCATCGCAACAAAATCATGCTGCATCTGCGAAGCGCAAAAACTGAATGTCTGGAAAGTCCTGCTAAGCAGCCAGTAGATCGCCCATCCCTTCACCACTTCTCGCCGAATGGCCGAATATCGAGCTCGAACGTCCAAGCAGATTTGTCTTGATGCGCAATCATCAATGCCGTTTCCGCAATGCGCTGGGGATCGATAAAGAATTCGTCCGGCTCGTTTGGAGCGAAGTTCGTTCGGGTGTCTTCCGTGTCGATCACGCCGTCGATGACCAAATACGCAACGTGCACGCCTTTCGGACCCAGTTGCTTGGCAAGCGCGTTCGCCAATGTGCGTTGGGCGGACTTCGAGGGGGCAAACGCTGTTGTCCAGACGTTCCCCCGGAGCGCTGCAGTGGCCCCGGATACGATGATTGCACCGGAGCCACGTTCGCACATTTGAGGCCCCAAAGCCTTGGCGGCGGCGAAGAGACCCAGCGCTCCAACACGCCAACTTTGTTCGAACTGGAGCTCGGAAACATCGTCCAAAGCTCCAAACTGGGCGAGGTCTGCGTTGTAAATTACGACGTCGATGGGACCAAGATCGCTTTGCACGGATGTAAGAGCCCCCTTGAGATTGTCAGGGTCGCCCGCGTCGCATTTGTAGGTCCGAACCGATGTATCGGTCGCTTCCGCTCCGTCAAACCCCGCTCCCGACCTACTCAGCAGGCCAAGACTGTATCCGGCTTGATTGAAGGTCTCGGCATAAGCAGCTCCAAGACCCGGACCAAAGCCGATGATTGCACATACCTTACCCCCCATGGCGAAACCCTCCTCAAAGCATGTGGAACGCGGTCAATCCTATCACGAAGGGGCCTTGCAACATAGCGAACGGCAGCTTTGTCCGGGTAGTGTTGAAAAAGTCCGTTGATTGGATGGCCTTTCGCAGATTCGCTCGTTTTGAGAGTGGAGGGCAAGGCGGTGACCCTTGCGGCACGCCGGATGATCGACCGGATTACGGATCGATTTGACATGACACCACGCAAGCTGGTCGGCGATACGGGTTACGGATCGGCAGAGATGCTGGGCTGGCTCGTTGAAGACCGTGGCATCGCCCCGGTATTCCGGTCTGGGACAAGTCCAAACGAACTGATGGCACATTCTTATGCAAAGACTTTGTCTATGACCCCACGACCGACAGCTACACATGCCCGGGGCGAAAAAAAACTGCGGACATACCGCCGGAACTTCACCAAGCCACGAAAACCCATTGGCGGCAAAGACGGGTTCATCAGATACCGCGCCTCAAAGCACGGTTGCGATATGTGCCCACTAAAGCCGCAGTGCTGCCCGGGAGACCCAGGGAGGCGCTTGATGCGCTCTGCCCATGAAGCCGCGCGTGACATTGCACGAAAAATCCGAAAGACCGATGCCTACCTGACCTCGTTCATCCAAAGGCGAAAAGTCGAGATGCTCTTCGCACACCTGAAGCGATACATCGGCGTCCCGATGATGCGGCCCCGAAGACCCAAAGGCGCATATGAGCAATTCCAACTCGCAGCAACCGCCCAAAACCTCAGGAAACTCGCCAAGCTGGTCCCGGCACCGGCACCAACAGGCTGAGAAGAAGAGCTCAGTGGCTTGCGGCTTCAACCTTCGAAACCCCAACCGCTGTCTATGTCAACACAATCTCCGCAATGCAGACCTTGATGAACCGTGCGGCTAAGGTTCGCTTCATGCGAGCAGTGATGGCTGCACAATCCTTTTGGGACTGGGCGGCAATGGTTTTAGGAAAGGTGCGGCAATCGCATTAGAATACGCAATTTAAATACGATGCGTGAAGCGGCCAATGGATTGCAGTTGGGCATAACTGATTCATCTGTCGCATGGGGTGGCAACCAAGCGCAATTGGGATGGTGGGTTTTTTGGCGGGTATCGCCATTAGAGCCGAAAAATACCATTTAAATTCAACGATATATGGCGGAGACGAAGGGATTCGAACCCTCGAGACGGTTTCCCGCCTACTCCCTTAGCAGGGGAGCGCCTTCGACCACTCGGCCACGTCTCCGTCGATGGGTATATCCTTGCAAGCGGCGGGAATACAAGGCGAAATTTCCAATTTGTGCGGGAGGTGGTCAAAACTCCTGAACCCGTTGAAATCAGGGAAAAACACGCCGCTTCCTCTGAGGTTTCGGCAGTGTTTTCAGAGTTTTTCTGACCCTAAGCCGCGCCCGCCAGGTTCAAATGAGCCAACGGCGCTGCGGCGGGACGGGGCGCGGCGATCCGTTATGCATCGCAATCGGCCCTTTTCGGGGCCGGACCGCCAGATAGGGTCAGGCTTTGATGGCCTGTCTCCTCCGGTTTGGGCGGTCCGGTGTTTGTTTTCACCTAGGTTACAGGCTTTGCCTATTTGAAGACATCCACCAGGTCCGAGACGCTGACGCCCTCTTTGATCTCTTTCAGGCGTGCGAAGATCATTGCGATGGCGACACCGCTCAGCCCATAGGCGAAGCCGTTGACGACGACCTGCACGAGGGTCAGCGGCCCGAAACCCGCGGTCGGTGTGGTTGCGAAGCTGCCGGTCAAAATGGCGACGACAAAGGCCAGCGCAAAAGAGATCAGCATGATGCAGAGGAACACCAGCACCAGCGCGCCGACGATGGGCCAGCGGTAGCCCCGGGTCAGGTCGGCGCTGCGCCGCAGGGCACCAAAGCCTGCGCCATCGATCACGATCGCGGGTGCGACGACAGAGAACACGCCGTACAGCCAGACGCCGGGGACGATGAAGAACAGCAGTCCGATCATGTTGCAGATGCCGACCACGATCGACAAAACCGCAATCGCGGGCAGATTGCTGAGGGCCGCGCCAAAATACCGGCCGATCTGCGCGGGACGTCCCAATTTGGCGTCATAGGCCAATTGAACCACCATTGCAGTTGTCAGCGCGACGGCCACCAATGTGATCAAAAACGTCACCATGAACACGAGACCCAATCCGGCAAAGTCGATCTCGCCGGTCGGGTTGGCCCCGATGGACTGGTTCAGAAAAGGGGCGGTGGTCAGAATAATCTCGATCAGCGCGGGGATGAAACCCAGCAGAATTACAATGTGAATCTTCTTGAAAAGGATCGAAAAGGTTTCCGCGACAACCGCGCCTGTGCCGAAGGGTATGTGGGTGTCGGGATGGGGCATATCTGTCATGTTAAAGTCCTGAACTCAGTTAATGCTCCGCAGATAAGGCCGCATGGTCGCTATCACCCTCAAGACGAAAGTTGGGTTTTGTTTTCCCGGATTGGTAAAACTGCAACAGATGGGCCTAGTCCCGAGATTCGGCGTGGCGTTTGTCTTTGCGCTTCTCGCCAAAAAGCTGGCGCTGTTCCAGAAACGCACGCTGCGCCTTGTAGAATGCCTCGAGAAAAGCCTGATGGTCCTGCTCGCGCACCGGATCGGCATATTCGATCTTCTGGCGAATCTGGGTGACAACGGCGGCCAGTGTCTGTTTCTGGCGTTTATATGCCTCGGGGCCCATGGCGCGGTTTGCGGCGCGCAGCACGCTTTCGAGCGTTTGCAGCTCGTAGGCTCCGTAATATTCCAGCTGATGCGACAGGAACCGGAATTTCGGCTGCACGGCGGACGGTGGCCGGGCCATTTTCGTCATGTCCGGCAACAGGATCGGTTTTGGCAGGTGGATCACGAAGGTCCCGGCGACGAAATCGCCCAGCCGCTGCCTGCGCCGGTTGAACAGCGGCACGGACAGAACCGCAAGCACCCAGATCAGCGACAGGATTGACGGTATCAGCATTGCGGTGTTCAGGGTCACGACCATTGTGCCGGGCAGGAAAATCTCGGCCTCTTTCATCAGGTTGCGCACGACCAGAGATTGCGTGGTCAGCGCCTGACCATCGGCCGAGACCACCTTGATCCTCATCATCCGTTTGCCGATGGTCTGCCCGTTCCAGATGAGCTCGGATGCCGCGTAATAGGGGATGCGGATGAAGAAGAACAGCATGGCGGCAATCGCCGTTGCGGTGCCCGAGCTGACGAGTTCCAGCGCCAGCGCCAGCAGGAAAACGGCGATGGCGCCAACGACGGTGATCACAAGATCGGTCAGTTGCGCGGCGGTTCGCACGCCGACGCCAGCGACCCGGAAGTACAGAGGCACGCCTTCGGGCGGCAGCAGGCGGTCCAGCGCGGGTTTGGTCATGACCGTTTTCTCCCGCCCAGCAGGAACCAGAGCAGCCAGAGCAGGCCGATCCCCCAGCCAATCGCGATACGGGTGCTGCGGTCCTGCACCAACTGGCGTCCGAACCCTTCGAGCAGCGCGGCGGCCACCAGCATCAGCGCCGCAATCAGGGCCAGCTTGACCGCGTCATGGCCCGCTGCGCGCAAGGCGGCTTTTCGTGTCTGCTGGCCCGGAAACAGGACCGCAAGACCCAGCTTCAACCCTCCGGCCCCGGCGATGCAGATCGCAGACAGTTCGGTCACGCCATGGATCGAGAGCCAACCGAATATGTCCCAGCCCAGCCCCCGGTCGACATGCAGCGCGTAGAAAACGCCCAGCATCAGGCCGTTATAGAACAGCAGCAAAACCGTCGGCGCGCATAGAAAGGCGCCAAGGCCAAAGACGAGGATGGCGATGCGGGTGTTGTGGGAAAACAGGTAGGTGGCAAAGGCCCCAAGACCGTTGCTTGAGGCGTCGCCATAGATGCGTGAACGCAGGAATTCGGTCGTAGCCTCTGGCCCCCGCCCGCCGGCCAGTTCGGGGGCCATGAAGACATAGAACCATTCGGGATTGTCGAAATAGAAGAAATACCCGGCAACCGTCCCGGCCGCCATGCACAGAAACCCCAGCAGCGTCACCCGCCAGGATGACCGCATCGCCCGCGGGCCGCCGCTGGTCAGGAACTTGCGGAGGATGCCGCCCAGTCTTTGCTGCGGGGCATAGACGCTCAGATAGGCGCGGCTGGTCAGGGCTTCGAGATATTCAAGCAATCCGCGGTCCAGCGATATTTCGCGCGCGATGGACAGGGATGTGGTGGCCTGACGGTAGAGGTCGGCCAGATCGCGCGCCTCCTGAAAGCTCATGCGGTGCAGGCCCCGGGTTTCGGCCTTGTCGACAAGCGCGGATAATCTGCGCCAGTCGCCTTCGCGCTCCTGCCGGAACCGGGCCGAGCGGATCAGATCGCTCTGTGCCATCAGATCATCTCCCGCGCTTTGATTTCCAGATAGGTCGAGATCAGCCGGGCCGAGGCGGTGCCGGGTTCCGCATCGATCACGGTGATGCCCAACTGGTGCAGCCGTTCCAGCACCAGACGGCGTTCCTGTAGCAATTGGCCGGTCGACACGGTCCGGGCCACCCCGTCCATGTCCTGCGGCGGCTGGCTGACCTGCGCCTCGAGAACTGGATCGCGCAGCGCCACGAAAACAATCAGGTGACGTTTGGCCAGAATGCTGACATTTTCCACCATCAACTCGGCCGAGGTTGTATCGACGAAATCCGAGAATACGATGATCAGGCTGCGCTTTGGTGTCCGCGCGTTCAACTCGGTCATCGCCAGCGTGTGATTGGTCTCGACGCTTTCATAAGCCAGTTCGGCGGTGCGGCTGCGTAGGCGGGTGAACGCAGCGCGCCCCGGTTCGGGGGGCAGGAACAGCCGGGGTTTGGCGTCATAGGCGTAAAGCCCGACCAGATCGCCGCCGATGGCCGCCGCCCACGCCGTTGCCAGCGCCGCAGTGATGGCGTGGTCGATCTTGGGTAGGCCCGCGATTTCCTCGCGCATCTGAAAGCCGTTATCTAGGGCAATGATCACATGGTGGTTGCGCTCGGCCCGGACCTCTTTGGCGACCAGCGCGCGGTGCCGGGCCGAGCGTTTCCAGTCAATCGAGCTGGCATCCATGCCGGGGACAAATTCGCGAAGCTGATGAAACTCGGTGCCTTCGCCGATGGCCCGGTTTTCCTTGACGCCGAACAACCGGGACTGAACGGTTGTGGAAATTTCACCCGACTGCACCCTGCGGATATTCGGGATCACTGCGATTTCTAGGCCAAAGGCGACCTTGGGCACAAACTCGAACAGGCGCAGGCGCGAGGTCCAGGACAGCCACAGGTTCGACAGCACCCATGTCCCGCGCCGGATGGCCCGGAAGGGAATGCGGGCATGGCCCGTGGACAGGTCGACATTCGCGGGGCCTTGCAGGCCCTGGGGCCAGTCCAGTTCTCCGCGCAGACCTTGGGTGGTGGGGCTGACGGTGAGGTCGATCTGCGCGTCTTCGCCGACAAAGATATCTCCCAGCGGTTCGACTGAGATCGCCCGTTTGCGCGGCCAGGACAGCAACAGATCGCCGACCGCCAGCAGGCCCAGCACCGCCCACGGCAACCCGGCCACGGGGCGCGTGGCCTCGCCCATGATCACGGCGGCCAGCGACAGGCAAAGCGCCGCGCAGGCCGCGATCAGCAATATGCGGGATGGCCGGATCAGCGGGGGGCCTCGATCTGGTTGAGGATGTTTTCCAGAACCTGCCGCGCGCCGCGTCCTTCGATCTCGGCCGAAGGCGACAGGACGATCCGGTGCTGCAGCGCGGGGATGATCAGGGTCTTGACGTCATCGGGGATGGCAAAGTCGCGCCCGTTCAGCGCCGCTGTCGCGCGGGCCGCCCCGGCGATGGCATCCGCCGCACGGGTCGAGGCGCCAAAGGCGATATCGGCACTTTCGCGGGTGGCGCGCACCAGCCGCAGGATATAGGCTAGAATGTCGTCATCCAGCACGATCCCGTCGATCAGGCCGCGCGCCGCGGCCATGGTGGGCGCGTCCAGCAGGGGTTTTACCGTCTCTACCGCGCTCAGGAAATCCAGCGGCCGGCTTGCATGCTGGCGCAGGATCGACAGTTCGACCTCTTCGGGCGGAAAGATCAGGTTCACCTTGAACAGGAACCGGTCCAGCTGCGCCTCGGGCAGGGGATAGGTGCCTTGCTGCTCGATCGGGTTCTGGGTCGCGACAACGATGAATTCCGAGCCCAGCGAATGGTCGGTGCCATCAATCGTCACCATCCGCTCGTTCATCGCCTGCAGCAAAGCGGCCTGCGTTTTCGGCGGGGCGCGGTTGATCTCATCCGCCAGCAGAATCTGGCTGAAAACCGGGCCTTTGGTCAGAACGAACTCGCTGGTCTGAAAGTTGTAGATCGAGGTGCCCAGAACGTCGCCCGGCATCAGGTCGGGGGTGAACTGGATGCGCCCGAATTCCAGGTTCAGCGCGCCGGCAAAGCTGCGCGCCAGCAGGGTCTTTGCGGTTCCCGGCGGGCCTTCCAGCAGGACATGGCCGCGGGCAAACAGGGCGGTCAGCAAAAGGTCGATCACCTCATGCTGGCCCTGAACAACCTTGCCGATCTCGGCCCGCATGGCCTCGGCATGGGCGAATAAGTCATCAAGCGTCATCGGCAAGCTGCTCCAATATCGATTCAAATTGGTCTACGTAATGTATCGCGTCGTTGGGCCCCAGATGCGCGGGCAGGGCGCGGATCTTTGCGATCACATCCTCCAGCCGCGCCGCGAGGTCGGGCTTTCGGGCCCGGACGAAATTCAGATAGGCCACCTCGGGCGAGGTCTGGGTTTTGTGGCCTGCGCCAAACACCTGCGCCGCGCGGGCGCGCAGGCGGGTGTCGATGAAATCCGACAGCATGGCCCCGTCCTGATCCGTCATCCGCATCAGCCGCGCGCGCACCCGGTTGGCCCGGCGCTTGCCGGTTCCCTGCGCCAGCGGCAGGTCCGCGACCTGCCCGCTGCGCAGGCCACCGCGCCAGATTGCCAGCGCCAGCAGCAGCCCCGCGCCGATCCACAGGATCAGAAACGGCGGTTCGAACAGGCGTTTCAGGTCCTCCCAAGTGCGGTCCCGCTGAACCGCCTGTTCCGGCTTTGTCAGCCAGTTCCGGTCGCTGTAGTCGATGATGATCCGCTTATCCCCTGCAATACCGGGCAGCAGTTGCGCGGCGATAAACGCGTTGTCGCCCAAGGTCAGGCCGTGATTGTTCAGCAGATCGGGGTCGGACAGAACATAGACGTGATCCTGTTCGCCGTCCCCCGGCAAGGGGCACCGCCCCAGCAGCATTGCCCCGTTCCGGCCCAACAGGGGCTCGCACCCGAGCCCCTCAAAGGTCTGGGCCGCATAGATCCGCGCAACCAGATCGCGGTCTGAATTCAGCGCATACTCCCGAAACGGAGACCGCACAAAAGAGACACGCCCGACCTCGGGCCCCAGCACCTGATGCAGCACGGCCTGAATATCAGCGCGCGGGGCAATCAGAACCGGATGCCCGAACCCGGTCAGACGCATGCCGCTGCGCCACTTGGGCAGGATGACAAGGCTGGGTACGGCTTGCGCCCGTTCACGGATGACGTCGACGTCCTGATCAAACTCATCCGCCTGAAACAGCAGGTCTTCCTTGGTCTTGGCCGGGGTCCGGTCGGTGCCGGGATGGGTGTCGTAGATCGGTCGCACCAGCAGCCCGATGGTGCTGCGGTCCAGAGGCCACCCTCCGGTAAAGCTTTGGGCGGCGTGGCCTTCGCTGGTCAGCCAGTAATCCAGCCCGTCAAACCCGCTGGCGGATTCGCGCAGCGCGTATTGCCGCCCGGCCAGGATGTAAAGAAAGATGCCTGCGCACAGCACCACGACGACGCCGATCACGATCCAGTCCAGCCGCATCCGGCCATCGGTGTCGTAGAGGGTGATATCCGTCATGCGGGCACCTCGCGCAGGATCGGGCGGACGCGCGCGACCAGCGCGTCGAAATCCGTCTGACTGATCGAACGATGGCCGAAATTCACCCGCTCGCTCGCCAGCACCAGCGCACGCAGGTCCGGCATGTACCACAGGCTTTGGGGCAGGCTGCGCAGCGCCTCGCGATGGGTCCAGCTGCGTTTGAACAGCACCTCATTGGCGGCAAGGCAGCGGGTCAGGGCCATCTGCGCAAGACCCACAACAGCCAAGTCGCGATTGCCTGACCTGAGCAGGGCGTCAAGGTCCGGCAGCCTGTTTGCGTCCGGCATTTGATCCTCTGGCGACTGACCGGGCTTTCGCCGCGCATTCTCGCCGGCCGAGCGGAACGATACCGAGGCCCGCCCGGCGCCGAAATAGACGAGGGTGAAAATGAAAACCAGAACCAGCGCAGAAATGCCCGCCACGATCAAGCCTTCGCTGTCACCCTCGGACGGGTCCGTTTCAGGCGCGTCGTCCTTTTTCGGGGTAAACTCCGTGTCCAGCGGCGGGGCGGGTTGGGTCGGGTCGAAATAGACCACATCCGTGTCAATGCCCCGATACCGGACGGCCTTTTGATACGCGGCGCCGGATGCGCTGAGGTCCGGCTGGGAAAGCGCTGAATCCTGCGCGCGGGCGACAGTAGCGGCGCAGATATGCACAATGGAAATCAGGACCAGAAGAAATCGCATCGCGGTATCGTTAGTTCACTCTCTTTCCGCATGCAACAACCCGCGCCTTATCACGCTTGGATTGTCAGACACCGGTGCGGCAGCTTTGCCACTGTGCCCCAGCGTCATGCTTTGATGTGACTATATGATGACCATTTGCCATGCCGTCCGGATGGGCGTGTCCGGCCTCAGAGCATGTTTTCAGCCTCCAGCACCTTCCGGGCCACACGGAAACACTCCAGCGCCTGCGGGACGCCGCAATAGATCCCGATCACGTGGATGATGGCGCGGATTTCCTCGCGGGAAACACCGTTGTTGATGGCCCCCCGGCAGTGAATCTCCCACTCATGCATCTTTCCCAAAGCTCCGATCATGGACAGGTTCATCATCGAGCGCGTCTTGGCGTCGATCACCTCGTCCCCCCAGCCGAAGCCCCAGCACCATGCGGTCATCGCCTCCTGAAACGGGCGGGTGAACTCATCGGCGGCGGCCAGGTTCTTTTCCACATATTCGGCCCCCAGCGTGCCTTTGCGCTGCGCCAGCCCTTTCAGGAAAAGGTCTTCGTTGAAAGTGTCGGCCATGTCAGGTCTCCGGTTCGTCAGCAGGTCAGGCGATGGTGATAGAGGTGATCATAATGCGGTTTCATCCGGCGATGCACCTGCCTGACCCGATCCGGTGCATCACCGATATCGATATACGAGCGGGGCTGGGGCGCAAGCCCGGTCGAATTGGCCAGATTGGCATGGAACGACCCGCCATCCCACCAGCTATGCGCCGACGGGTCGCCGCCCGCCTGCCATGTCAGGGCATGTTCAAGGAACGGGATGCCCACCGCCGCGCAAAACTCTTGCGTCATCCCATGCGGGTCTTCCAGCAGATCGTCGCTGTCGATCACCGGCGGCGGGGTTCCGTTCAACGCCGTCAGCAGATCGAACAGGGCGCGTTGTTCCGGAAAACCAACCTCCCCTTCGGCAAAATCCGGCCAGCGTTTGTACATCGAGGTGATGGTCTTGGCCGGATCGCGGATCAGGAAGGCGTGGTTGAAGTGGGACAGGAATTCCGCATCCCACATGTGGTTGATGTAATGGGGGAAATCCTTGATGAAAACCGGACCGCGTTCCGCACGCGCCTGAATGTCGGCCCAGACTGACTCCAGCGTCAGGCCCGGTGTCGTCACGTCCCCCGGCTGAAACCGGTGCCACAGCGGATCTTCGCCCTGATACCAGGCCTCGCCAAACGGTTCGTGCAGGCATTCCATATCGCCGCGCTGGCGCATCATCCATTCAAAGGCGGTCGAGGTCGAGCGGGGCACGGCCCACAGCGCGAGGATTTTGTGCATGATCTCAGGTTCCTTGGTGCCGGAGCCGTTTCAACAACCGGCCATGCGCTGTTGCAGGCGCAAGGCCGAGCGATTTGAAAATACGCCAGTAAAGCGCGATGTCATGGCCGATCACCGGCTTGCCCAGGGCGGCCTCTAGCTGGTCGGCCAGATGCAGCGGGCGCTGCGGCAGGCCATCCGGCCCGGTGCGGAAATTGCACATGCCGTTGATCAGGATCGCATCCGCCTGCGGCGCCTGCTCGGCCACATATTCAAAGCTCTTCATCGCCAGATCACTGTCGAACACCCAACGGCAGGCGTTGATATCCTCCTGACTGTCAAACCACCCCTGATCGTGGAAATTGCCCGCATAAAGCACATCGAACCCGGCCTCCTGCAGAAACCCGACCGTGCCCTGCCACCATGCGGGCCAGTGATAGGCAGCGTTCAGCGCCACCTTTTCCACATTCATCTCGCGCAGCGCTTCGATCATGGCATAGCCCGCCATGTGAAACCGGGTGCCATACTTGTCCGACAGATCCGCGCAATGCTGCCGCACGCCTTCAACCCCCAGCCCGCAGGCATGAACCCAGTTCGAGCCGACCTGACCGCACACATCCACCCCGTTGCGCGACATGCAATGCACGAAATCCTCGAGCATGCCGAAATTCTGTTTACGCTGATCCAGCCCGTGCACATAGTCCGGCACATGCAGCATCCAGCCATGCACGCCGACCGTTTCCGGGCAGATGCGCAGAAAATCCGACGGGGCGGCGTCAAAATCGAAGGGCGGACAGGTGAAGCCGACCTGATGCGGGAACAGCTTGTGTTCGGGTCGCCAGTCTTCGGGCATCAGCATGGGGATTCTCCGGTCAAGGATCCACCGCCTCGCGCATCCATTGTTGCAACCGGGCAATCGAGTGTTCCGACATCACGCCACAGCCCGGGTCCAGCACCAGCGGGCCGGGGCGGTAGCCGCGGGATTTCAGGCCGCGGTGGACGCTCTCGACCAGACGGATGTCTTCCTCGACCGTGGTTTCGCGGTCCTGCACCGCCAACTGCCGGATTACCGCGCTTTCCGAGCCGCCCTCGGTATACCAGCCGCGCCAGACGGTGCAGTGGTCGGCATCGTTTGCGCGCCAGTGATAGGTGTTCAGCACATTGCCTGGGTAGCACTGGAACGAGAACATTGGCCACAGGAACCACGACTGATAATCCCCCGCATGCGGCACCGACAGGTCGATGGGATAGGTCATTTTGTCGAGGCTTTGGCACTCGGTGGTATGGCGCAGCACATAGCCGCCGCCCGCGTCGGGTTGGATGTCATAGGTCTCGGGCTTGACCACGCCTTCGGCAAAGGTCGGATGGTTGGTGGGGCAGTGGTAGCATTCCGAGTAGTTCTCGATACTGACCTTCCAGTTGCAGTTTTCGGGAATCTCGACCCATTCCAGCGGTTCCAGATCGTCGATATGCGGAACGAAGGCGCGGATTTCCTCACGCACGCCGGGATACCACTCGTCCATCGGCGCGGCGGTGTCGTCGAGATTAACGAAGATGAAGCCGTTGAACACCTCGGTCCGCACCGAGGTCAGGCAGATGGTACTGCGGTCAAAGCCGGGGACGGATTTGATGTTGGGCCCGGCGCGCAACTGGCCGGACAACTCATAAGTCCAGGCGTGATAGGGGCAGACGACCACGCGGGTGTTGCCTGCGCCCGTCACCATCTCATGGGCGCGGTGTTGGCAGACGTTATAGAAGGTACGGATTTCGCCGTCGCGGCCGCGGATGCAAAACAGGCTCTGACCGGCGATCTCGAAGGCGAAATAATCACCCGGTTCCCGCACCTGCGCCACATGGCCCGCGAACTGCCAGGTTCGGGCCAGCAATCCCTGCAGTTCCTGCTCGAATATCGCAGGGTCGGTGTAATAGCGCGCGTCCAGCGAGTGGGTCAGGGGGGCGTTCATTCGGGCTCCTCCGCGTAGAGGCCAAGTTGGTGTCTGCGTTGGTGAAACCGCTCCACCCGCTCGACGATCTCATCGCTGGACACGGCAATCACGAAGGACAGCAGCGTTTCCAGCAAGGCGATGGTCGAGACGGAGGAGGGGAAGAATTGCGGCGTGTCGGCGGCCACGACAAAGCCGTGCTGCGCGTTCAGGATGACCGGGCTGGCCGGGCTGTCCGAAATGCCCACCACGGTCAGCCCCTGTTGGCGGGCCAGCTTTATCGCGTCGATCACCTCGGTCCGGTAGGGGTGGCAGGTGATGGCGATCAGCACGTCCTGTTCATCGGCCCAGGCCAGATCGTCGACAGGGGTTGAGCCGGGGCGGGGAATGGCGTGGAACTGTTTCATCCCCGTCGAGGCCAGATAGGTGAAGTTGCGCGCGTTGGCGTTGTTGACACCGACGCCCAGCGTGAAAATCTGGCGGCAGGTCCAGATATCCTCGGCTGCGGATTTCAGGCTTGCGGCATCGATCCCGGCAAAGGTTTCCTCGATATTGCGGATCGCAGCGCCCACCATATCGGCATAGAGCCCGCCCAGTTCCCCGGACTTGCCGATATCCTGCAACCACCGCGCGCGGTCGGGAAAGGACACGGTGCCCTGCCGAATCGCGTCGCGGAAGGGGGCGCGGAAATCTTCATAGCCTTCGAACCCTACCTGCCGGGCCATGCGAACAAACGTGTTGGGCTTGACCTTTGCGGCCTCGGCAATCTCGCGCACGGTCGAAACCCCAACATCCGTTGGGTTTTCCAGCACATACCGCGCGGCCTTCTGAGCCTCGGGCGTCAGGGCCTCCCATTCCGCGCTCAGGCGGTCGAGAACGATTGATGATACATTTGTGTCATTCATGATTGACGATGGTACAAATGTGGAATTAGCCTGTCGAGCAGAAAAGCGACTCGGGAAGAGGAAATGTCATGTCCGAGAAGAAATTGCCGTCACACGCCCGCGTGGTCATCGTTGGAGGCGGCGTCATGGGGGTCGGTCTGGCCTATCATCTGGCGCATGAAGGCTGGGGCGACGATACCGTCCTGCTGGAAAAGGCCGAGCTGACCAGTGGCAGCACCTGGCACGCGGCGGGGCAGATCACCCATTCGACCTCGAGCTTCGGGCTGGGCAAATGTGTGGATTACAACATCGGGCTTTACTCCGGTGCGTTGGAGGCCGAGACGGGCCAGCCCGTCACATGGCATGGCTGCGGCTCGTTCCGTCTGGCCTATACCGAGGATGAGATGGACTGGCTGCGCCACACCCTGTCGGTGGGCCGGTCGCTGGGCTTCAACATCGAACTGGTCGGGCCGGAAAAGGTGGCGGAACTGCACCTGTTCTACAATCTGGAAGGCGTGTTGGGCGCGCTGCATACGCCGGATGACGGTCATGTCGATCCGACCAACGTGACCATGGCGATGGCCGCGGGTGCGCGTCAGAAGGGCGTGCGCATCTTCCGCAACTGCCGCGCCACAAACATCACGCAGGCCGAGAACGGCGAGTGGGTGGTCGAGACAGAGCAAGGAACAATCACCTGCGAGCATGTGGTGAATGCAGGCGGCACCTATGCCCGTCAGATGGGCGAATGGTCCGGGTTGCAATTGCCGATGACCTCGATGACGCACCACTATTTCGTGACCGAACCGGTGCCCGAGTTCCAGAACCTGGACACCGAACTGCCGGTGATCCGCGATGACCGTAAGGTCTCGGGCTATATCCGGATGGAGCAGCAGCGCGGGCTGATCGGGATTTACGAGAAGGAAAACCCGAATTCGGTCTGGCATGATCATTGCCCGTGGGAATACGAGAACTGGCTGTTCGATGCGGATTACGACCGGGTGATGCCATGGCTTGAGGAAAGCCTGAACCGGATGCCGATCTTTGCCGAGCTGGGCATTCAGCGGGATGTGCATGGGGCGATTTCGCACCCGCCGGATGGCAACCCTCTGATCGGGCCTGCGCCGGGGGTGCGCAACTACTGGTGCTGCTGTGGCACGCAGATCGGCATTGGCTGGGGGCCGGGTCTGACGCGCGAGCTGGCGCGCTGGATGGTGCATGGGGCTGCCGATATCTCGATGCGCGAGTTCGACCCGCGCCGGTTCGGTAGCTATGCCACCAAGGATTGGCAGGTGATCAAGGCCGAGGAAGATTACTGCCTACGCCACGAAATCCCCTTTCCGCATTTCAACCGTCTGGAAGGGCGTCCGATCAAACCGTCGCCTCTCTATGAGTTGCTGAAATCCAAGGGTGCAGTGCATGAGGAGGTTTATGGATTCGAGCGCCCGCGCTGGTTCGCCCGCGATGGCGTCGAGCAGCGCGACCACTACTCCTTCCGCCGCACGCCCGCCGACGACATGGTCGCGGCTGAGGTCAAAGCGGTGCGCGAGCGTGTCGGCATCATGGATGTGACCGCCTTTACCAAGGTCGAGGTTTCGGGCCCGGATGCCTACGCACTGCTGGATCGGCTGACCGCCAACCGGATGCCGCAGAAGGTGGGCTCGATCACGCTGACCCATATGCTGAACCGCCGCGGCCGGATCGAACTGGAAACAACTATCGTCCGCATGGCCGATGACCGCTTCTATCTGGTCTGCGCGGCCTTCTTCGAACAGCGGTTGCTGGATCATCTGGCGCAGCAGCGTGCGGGTGAGGATGTGCAGATCACCGCCCTGTCCGCCGATTGGTCGGCCCTGTCGCTGAACGGCCCCCGGTCGCGGGACGTGTTGGCGCGCTGCACCGATGCCGATCTGACCAATGCCGGGTTCCGCTGGCTCTCGGCGCAGGAAGTCACTATCGCGGGCCACAAGGTCTGGGCCTTCCGCATGTCCTATGCGGGCGAGTTGGGCTGGGAATTGCACATGCCCAACGCCGCCTGTCTCGACGTCTACACCGCGCTATGGGCGGCGGGTGAGGTGCATGGCATCGCCGACTACGGCAGCTTTGCCATGAACGTGATGCGGATGGAGAAGGGCTTCAAAGGCGCGGGCGAATTGACAAATGAGGTCACACTGGCCGAGGCGGATGTGCTGCGCTTTGCCCGCACCGACAAGGACTATCTGGGCGGGGACAAGACCCTGAACACCGACCTGCCCTGGGTCTGCGCCTATCTGGAAATCGAACCGGACGGAGAGATCGACGGCCATGGCGGCGAGGCCGTCATGCTGGACGGGCGCGTTGTGGGCTCGACCGCCTCGGTGGCCTATGGGCACACGGTCGGCAAGATCCTCGCCTTTGCCTATATCAAGCCCGAGGCCGCCAGGCCAGGGACGGAGTTGCAGGTGGTAATCCACGGCACCCCCCGCGCGGCGCGCGTGCTGGGGGAACCGGCCTATGATCCGCAAAGCCTGCTGCCCCGCACCGATGCCGTGATGGAGACTGCATGATGAAACTGCTCGATACAATGAAAGCCATGGTCACGATGGGCCATGGCGGTCTGGAACAGATGGTGCTGCACGAAGGCTGGCCGCGCCCCGATCCGGCCCCCGGCGAGGTGCTGATCAAGGTCGCGGCCTGCGGCCTGAACAACACTGACGTCAACACGCGCTCGGGCTGGTATTCGAAAACCGTCACCGATGCGACCACCGGCGGCGCGTTTGACGAGGTCGGGCAGGACGACCCCACCTGGGGCGGCGCACCGATCACATTTCCTCGCATTCAGGGGGCCGATATCTGCGGGCAGATCGTGGCCGTGGGCGACGGGGTCGATCCCGCGCGGATCGGTCAGCGCGTCATCACCGATGGCTGGCTGCGCGACCCCGAGGACCCCGGCAACATGGACAAGACCGGCTATTTCGGCTCGGAACGGGACGGCGGGTTTGCCGAATACGCCACGACACTGGCGGTGAATGCGGTGCCGATCACCTCAGACCTGTCGGATGCAGAACTGGCAACGTTTTCCTGCTCTTACTCCACCGCCGAAGGCATGCTGACCCGCGCCAATGTCACCGAGGAAGACACCGTTCTGGTACCCGGAGCCTCGGGCGGCGTCGGCGGCGCGTTAGTGCAATTGGCGAAACGGCGCGGCGCGCGTGTGATCGCCCTGGCGTCCGAGGCGAAACATGCCGACGTGGCCGAACTGGGGCCGGACATGATCCTGCCGCGCGCGCCCGAAAATCTGCGCGCCGCGCTGGGCAGCGAGAAGATCACCGTGGTCGCGGATGTGGTCGGCGGCCCCTATTGGCCGAACCTCATCGACTGTCTGGAACGCGGCGGGCGTTATACCTGCTCGGGCGCGATTGCAGGCCCAATGGTCGAGTTCGACCTGCGTACTTTCTACCTGCGTGACCTGACCTTTACCGGATCAACCGTGATCGCCCCGCAGGTCATGCGCAACCTCGTCACGTATATCGAAGCGGGTGAGATCAAACCCGCCCTCGCCGCGACCTATCCGCTGGAGGAGTTGCGCGACGCCCAGGCGGCTTTCATCGCCAAACAGCACACCGGCAATATCGTGGTGGTACCATGACGCTGGACGATGTTCTGGAAGCCGCCCGGCAGGTGCATCAGGCCCATCCCGATCTGTCGGCTTTTGGGCCGTGGCCCGATGACCTGACCCCGACCGAATTGCACCCAAACGCGGTCCCTGCCGTTCCTCTGGTGCAAGAGATCCCCACCAGCGACGCGCCAACGAATCCGCTAACCGACGCGATCCGCGCAACCGCACATCTGGCCCATTGGAAACACACCTATACCGAGGCCGAGGTCGGAGCCGATTTCCTGAACCGCTATGGCTACTACGAACTCTTCGGCCCGACCGGCCATTTCCACAGCACCCAGTTGCGGGGCTACGTGGCCTATTGGGGCGCGGGCCTGACCTATGACTGGCACAGCCATCAGGCGGAGGAACTGTACCTGACCCTGGCCGGTGGCGCTCTGTTCCGGGTCGATGGAAACGACGCCTATATCGGCCCGAACCAGACCCGCCAACATGGCAGCTGGCAGAGCCACGCCATGATCACGCCCGACGAGCCCATCCTGACCTTCGTACTGTGGCGCGGTGAAGGCATGGCCGATCTGCCCCGGATGGACGCCGCATGAAAATCACCCGCATCCGCATCTACAAGACCGCGCTGCCCTATGTGGGTGGGGCCTATGTCTGGGGCGCGGGCAATGCGATTGAAACCGCCACCGCCTCGGTTGTGGTCATCGACACCGATGCCGGGCTGCAGGGATGCGGCGAATTCACGCCCTGCGGTGAAAGCTACATGGTCGCCCATTCCGAAGGCGTGGCAGCGCTGGCGCGTCTGGTCGCGCCGAAACTGCTGGGCGAAGACCCGCGTCAGGTAGCCCGGATCGAGCAGCTGATGGACCATCTGGTGCAGGGGCACGGATACGCCAAGGCCCCCTTCGATGCCGCCTGTTGGGACATTCTGGGACAGGCCTGCGACCAGCCGGTCTGGATGCTGCTGGGCGGCAAGCTGACCGATGGCGCGCCGATGTACCGGGTCGCGCCGCAAAAAACGGTCGAGGAAACAGTGGCCGAGATGAACGCCTATCGCGATCAGGGCTATCGCCAGTTTCAGATCAAGGTGGGCGGCGACTGGGCCAGTGATATCGACCGCATCCGCGCCACCGTGCCGCTGCTGCAACCGGGCGAAAAGGCGATGGCGGATGCCAATCAGGGCTGGCGCGTGGACAATGCGATCCGGGTGGCGCGGGCGACGCGCGATCTGGACTATATCCTCGAACAGCCCTGCCGCAGCTATGAGGAATGTCAACAGGTCCGCCGCGTCGCCGAACAGCCGATGAAGCTGGACGAATGCCTGACGGGCCTGCATATGGCCCAGCGGATTGTCGCGGATCGCGGGGCCGAAATCTGCTGCCTGAAACTCTCAAACCTCGGTGGGCTCAGCAAGGCGCGGCGGGTGCGGGACTATCTGATCGACAACCGCATCCCCGTCGTCAGCGAAGACACATGGGGCGGCGAGATCACGACCTCGGTCGTCGCCCATTTTGCCGCCTCAACACCCGAAGACTATCTGCAAAACACCACCGATCTGATGAACTACAACAGCCGATCCACCGGAATCGGCGGTCCGATGTCGCGGGATGGCAAGCTTTATGCCCCGGATACGCCAGGACTGGGCGTGACACCGGATTTCGAAAGCCTCGGCGCGCCCGTGGCGGAGTACGCCTGATGAAGATCAAAACCATCACCGTCTATCAGGTCGACCTGCCGCTGGAACACCCCTATTGGCTGTCGGGCGGTCGCCTGAAATTCGAAACGCTGGATGCGACGCTGGTGAAAATCGAAACCGATAGCGGCCTGACCGGCTGGGGCGAGGGCACGCCGTGGGGTCACACCTATGTTCCCGCTCACGGCCCCGGCATTCGTGCAGGGATCGAAACCATGGCCCCGTTCCTCCTCGGCCTCGACCCCCGCAAAGTGCTGGAGGTGGAACGGACCATGGACACCGCCTTGCCCGGCCACCTCTATGCCAAAAGCCCTATTGATATGGCCTGCTGGGACATCGCGGGGCAGGCGGCGGGCCTGCCGATCGCCGACCTGATGGGCGGCGGGTCCCGCACACCGCGCCCGATTGCCTCGTCTGTCGGGGCCAAGACAGCCGAAGAAACCCGCGCCGTAATGGACCGCTACCGCAACCGCGGCTACGTGGCCCATTCGGTCAAGATCGGCGGCGATGTCGAACGCGATATCGCCCGGGTCCGCGACGTGGAAAGCATCCGCCGCCCCGGCGAGATCGTGCTTTATGACGTCAACCGAGGCTGGACCCGGCAACAGGCCCTGCGGGTGATGACAGCCTGCGAAGACCTGAACGTGATGTTCGAACAGCCCTGCGAAACGCTGGACGACATCGCCGCCATCGCCCCCCGCCATGCTTCGCCCGTATCAGTAGATGAAAGCCTCGTCACCCTGCAGGACGCCGCCCGCATCGCCCGCGATGGGCTGGCCGAGGTGTTCGGGATCAAACTCAACCGCGTCGGCGGCCTGACCAAAGCCGCCCGCATGCGCGATATCGCGCTGGCCCACGGAATCGATATGTTCGTGATGGCCACCGGCGGCTCGGTCCTGGCCGATACCGAGGCGCTGCATCTGGCCGCCACTATCCCCGATGACAATTGCCACGCCGTCTGGGCCTGTCAGGATATGATCGCTGTCGATATCGCCGGCGGGCGCGGCCCCCGCAACATCGACGGCCACCTGCACCTGCCCGAAACCCCGGGCCTCGGCGTCCACCCCGACGAAGACACCCTCGGCCCCACAATCGCAACCTACGAGGCCCCGCGATGATCCCCTGCTTCATCTGTCCAAAAATATCCCGGGGCGTGAATTGGCCGCAGGCCAAGAGAGGGGCTGGCCCCTCTGACAGCGCCACGCCACACCCCACAGGACGGCCCGCATGAAGATCACCAAGCTCACCCTCTGGTCCGTCAACCTGACCAGCCACGAAACCTACCACATGGCCGACGGCAAAACCTGCGCAACGGTCAAAACCCATATCCTGTGCCTGGAAACCGATACCGGCCTGAAAGGCTGGGGCGAGGTCTGCCTGATCCCGCACTACCTGCCCGCCTATGCCGATGGTGTGCCTGCCGCAATCACCGAGATGGGGCCGGAAATCCTCGGCATCACCCCCTTCGGGGCCGACGCGCCCATGCGCAAGCTCGACGGGGTTCTGCAAGGCCACCGCTATGCCAAGTCGATTGTAGATATCGCGCTCTGGGACCTGTTCGGACAGGCCACGGGCCAGCCGCTCTATGCCCTGCTGGGCGGGCGCACGCGCAAGGACATGCCGCTCTATCACTCGATCACCTGCATCGCGCCGGATGAGATGGCGCGGATCGCCAAAGTGGCTTATCAGACCGGTATCCGCCAGTTTCAGGTCAAGCTGGGGGTCGAGGCCGACTGGCAGGCCGATGCCGAACGCCTGATCAAAGTGCGCGAGGCCGTAGGGCCGGGGCCCATCGTCTATGGTGACTGGAACTGCGGCGCATCGCGGCTGCAGGCCACCCGAACCGGGCGCGCTGTCGCACATCTGGACGTGATGCTGGAACAGCCCTGCAAGACGCTGGAAGACTGCGCCGCTGTTCGTCAGGCGACCGGCTTGCCGATGAAGATCGACGAAAACGCCCACGATCTGGCATCCCTGCTGCGCGCCCACGAACTGGGCTGCATGGATGCGGTGGCGCTGAAACTGTCCAAGTTCGGCGGGCTGTCGGCAATGCGCCGGGCGCGCGATTTGACCGTGCATCTGGGGGCCGAGATCTGCGCCGAATGCACGTGGGGCTCGGATATCGTCACCGCCGCCTCGCTGCATTTCGCGGCCTCGACCCCGCATGGATCGCTGCTGAACACCTGCGATCTGTCCTCTTACGTGGCCCCGCGCCTCTGCCCCGATGCACCCGACCGCGAAAACGGCAGGATTGCACCGCCCGACGGTCCGGGCTTAGGTGTAACCCCCGACCCCGAAATTCTTGGTTCCCCGATACTGGAGATCGTCTGAGATGCTGAAGATCAACACGCAATCCGAATGGATCGCCCGCGCGAATGAGGTTCTGCCCGCCGGGGGATTTGGCAATTTCGACCCCGGTATCCTGATCGCCCGCGGCCAGGGCAGCCGGGTCTGGGATGAAGATGGCAATGAATATATCGACTATCTGATCGGCTCGGGCCCGATGCTGCTGGGTCACGGCCACCCCGAGGTGATGGAGGCGGTGCTGGAACAGCTGCCCAAAGGCATGACCTTCTTCGCCAATAACAGCAAGGGCGTCGAACTGGCCGAGGCCATTATCGACGCCGTGCCCTGCTGCGAACAAATCCGCTTTGTCGCCTCGGGCGGTGAGGCGGATATGTATGCGCTCCGTCTGGCCCGGGCCTACACAGGCCGTGACAAAATCCTGAAATTCGAAGGCGGCTATCATGGGATGAGCGCCGAAGCGCAGATGAGCCTTGCCCCCAGCCGCGAGGTCAATTTTCCGCAAGCCGTGCCCGACAGTGCCGGTATCCCGCAGGGTGTGGCCGACCAGATGCTGATCGCGCCTTTCAACGATCTTGAGGCGGTCGCCACCCTGCTGACCGAGCATGACGATATCGCCGCGATCATGGTCGAGCCGTTGCAGCGGATTATACCGCCCCAGCCCGGCTACCTGCAGGGGCTGCGCGATCTGTGCTACAAGCATAACGTGCTGCTGATCTTCGATGAGATCGTCACCGGTTTCCGTCTGACCTATGGCGGTGCGCAGGAACGATATGGCGTGACCCCGGATATCTGTACGCTGGGCAAGATCACCGGCGGGGGGTTCCCTCTGGCCGCGCTGGGCGCGAGTGCTGAAATCATGAAGCATTTCGACAAGTCGCAAGTGGGCGAGGAGGGCTGGCTGATGCAGCTGGGCACCCTGTCCGGCAACCCCGTGGCCTCGGTCGCGGGTCTGAAAACGATGGAAATCCTGCGCCGGGACGGGGCCTATGAGCATCTGCGCGGCATCGGAAAGCGCCTGCAGGACATGCAATCCGACGCGCTGACCCAAGCCGGTATTCCGCACCGCATCTGCGGGGATGAGACGCTGTTCGACATCTATTTCACCGAAAACGCCTGCCGCGATTACCGCAGTGCCAAACACGATGATCCGCAGCGCAATACTGTCTACAACGCCGCGCTCAGGGCCAATGGCGTGTTCAAGGCCCCCGGCAAGCTCTACCCGTCGATGGCCGTGACCGAGGCCGATCTGGAGCAGACAAAAGCCGCCGTCCAGCGCGCGGTCGAGGCGATTGGCCGGGTCTGAGGCGCGCCCCAAATCAAACGGGCCGCTGTTGCAAACAACAGCGACCCGCTACCTATTGAAGTCGGGGGTCAGCCTCGCCCCCTCGAATACTGAAATAACCACCAACAATCTGAAACTTTTCGATACTTTCGAGGCTGACCCGACTTAACAACTGGTATGCCCTTATAGTGCGGGAAGAAGGGCCGCGCGACTGTGAAGCAGTTCACACAGGCTAAACTTTTACGTGTTTTTCCAGTCAAAGAACCCGGGACCCGCTTGTTTCAGCAGGGTTTCCGCCATTGCACGGCCCATTTCCGCGCCATCGCTGACCGCGCCGGTGGTGTCGTCGGCAATCGCTTCGGCGCCATTGGGGCGCAGCACTTCGCCGCGCAGACGCAACTGGCCATCCTGCAGTTCCGCCAATCCGGCGATGGGCGTTTCGCAGGACCCGTCCAGCGCCTGTAACAGCGCACGTTCGGCGGCCAGACGCTGGCTGGTCTCGGTATGGTGGATCGCCTCGAGCATCCCGGCGGCGCGGCTGTCGTCGCTGCGGCGTTCGATGCCGATGGTTCCTTGTGCGATGGCGGGCAGCATGTCGTCGGTCGAAATTGCCGTGGCCGGGACCTCGGCCATGTTCAGGCGCCGGATGCCCGCCATGGCCAGAAAGGTGCAATCGGCCACGCCATCGGCCAGCTTTTTCAGCCGGGTCTGCACATTGCCGCGAAACTCGACCACCTGCAGGTCGGGCCGCCGGTTCAGCAATTGCGCCCGGCGGCGCAGGGAGGAGGTGCCCACAACCGCGCCCTGCGGCAGTTCGTGGATCGAGCTGAGCCTGGGCGAGATGAACGCATCGCGCACATCCTCGCGTGGCAGGAACGTGTCCAGCACCAGACCCTCGGGCTGTTCGACGGGCATGTCCTTGGTGGAATGCACGGCGATGTCGATGTCGGCCCGCAGCATTGCCTCTTCGATTTCCTTGGTAAAGAGCCCCTTGTTGCCGATCTCTTTCAACGGGCGGTCGGCTTCGATCATGGCGCGGTTGTCGCCGGTGGTCTTGATCACCACAATCTCGAACGCGTCTTCCGGCAGGTCGAACGCGTCGCGCAGCCTCTGGCGCGTCTCATAGGCCTGGGCCAGTGCCAGAGGCGAACCACGGGTGCCGATCTTCAGCGGCGATACGGGGGTGGGCAGGGTCAAAGTCATACGCACAGCTTTAGTCGCGTCACTTTGCCCTGACAATGGGGGCAGAGCTTGACAAATTGCCACTGAGGCACGACCGGTGGCGGAAACCGGATGATTGGGGACAGAGATGGCCGAGACAAAGAAACTGCTGCGGGCGCTGGCGGGCGAGGTGCAGGACGTGCCGCCGATCTGGATGATGCGTCAGGCCGGGCGGTATCTGCCCGAATACCGCGCCACCCGTGCGCAGGCGGGGGACTTCCTGTCTTTGTGCTACAATCCCGAACTGGCCGCCGAGGTCACGTTGCAGCCGATCCGCCGCTACGGGTTCGATGCGGCGATTCTGTTTGCCGATATCCTGCTGGTGCCGCAGGCGCTGGGGGCGGATCTGTGGTTTGTCACCGGCGAAGGCCCGCGCCTGTCGACCATCACGCAGCAGGCGGATTTCGATGCGCTGAAACCGGTCGAGGACATCCACGAGACCCTGTCGCCCGTCTACGAGACGGTCCGCATCCTGTCGCGGGAGTTGCCGTCCGAGACCACGTTGATCGGCTTTGCGGGCGCGCCCTGGACGGTAGCGACCTATATGATCGCCGGGCGCGGCACTCCGGATCAGGGTCCGGCGCATGCGCTGCGCGAGGAAAACAACGCTTTGTTCGAGGCGCTGCTGGACCGGATTACCCTGGCGACGATCGAGTATCTCTCGGCCCAGATCGAGGCCGGGGCGGAAGTGGTAAAGATCTTCGACAGCTGGGCGGGCTCGCTGAAAGGCGAGGCGTTTCGGAAATATGCGGTTGAGCCCTGCCGGGTGATCACGCAGGCGATCAAGGCGCGTCATCCGGGTATTCCGGTGATCGGCTTCCCGCGCGAAGCGGGTGAGGGCTATGTCGGCTTTGCCAAGGCCACAGGCGTGGATTGCGTGGCGCTGGACAACTCGGTGTTACCGGACTGGGCGGCTGAGCATGTGCAGGTGGATGGCTGTGTGCAGGGCAATCTGGCCTCGTCTCATATGGTGACAGGAGGGCAGGCGTTGGTGGATGAGACGCGCCGGATTGTCGAGGCGTTTTCCAAGGGGCCGCATATCTTCAATCTGGGGCATGGGATCACCCCGGATGCAGACCCGGAGAACGTGCAGTTGATGATCGATACGGTGCGCGGGCGGTAGGTAAAGGAAGGGGGCCAGCCCCCTTCTTGGCCTGCGGCCAATTCATCCCCCGGGATATTTTTGGCAAGATGAAGGGCAGATCAGTCGCTTTTGGAGAGGTCGGCGAGGATTTCTTCAGTGTGTTCGCCGCGGGTCGGGCTGGGTTTTTGGTTCCAATTGTAGGTTGAGAAGCGGGGGGCGGCGGCGGCTTGCAGGGTGCCGTCGGGCTCTACCCATGTGTTTCGGGCTGCGTTCATCGGATGTGCCTGGGCCTGTTCGGGGCTGAGGACCGGGGCGACGCAGGCGTCTGATCCATGGAACAGGTCCGCCCAGTGGTCGCGGGGGTGTCGGGCAAAGATTTCTGTCAGGCGCCGGGTCAGGGCTGGCCAGCGGGCGCGGTCGTATTGCTGTTGGAAATCGGTGTCCTCCGACAGGCCCATGATTTGCAGGAATTCGGTATAGAATTTGGGTTCCAGGCATTGGACGGTGATGAATTCCCCGTCGGCGCAGGTGTAAGTGCGGCTCCAATGCGGGCCGTCGAGCAGGCTTTGGCCGCGCAAGTCGCTCAGGTTGCCGGATTGGCGCAGGCTCATCAGCAGGTTCATCATATGGGCGGAGCCGTCATAGATCGCCGCGTCGACGATGGTGCCCTGACCGGTTCTTTGCGCGTTGAGCAGCCCGGCCAGAATGCCAGCGACCAGATACATCGCGCCGCCGCCGATATCGCCGACCAGCGTGGCGGGCGTCTGCGGCGGCTGGCCGGGGGGTGAGCCGTACCACAGCGCGCCGGACAGGGCGATGTAGTTCAGGTCATGCCCGGCGGTGCCTGAAAGCGGGCTGGTCTGACCCCAGCCGGTCATCCGGCCATAGACCAGTTTTGGGTTCAGCGCGTGGCAGACCTTGGGGCCGAGGCCCAGTTTTTCCATCACGCCGGGGCGGAACCCTTCGATCAGCGCATCGCCGGTGGCGATCAGGCGTTTGGCGGTGTTCAGGTCGTCTGGGTCTTTGAGGTCCAGCGCAATGGAGCGTTTTCCGCGGTCCAGAACGGATCGTTCGGGCGTGCCGGGGGCTGTTGTGTCTGCTTTGCGGTGGATGGTGATCACGTCAGCGCCCAGATCGGCCAGCATCATGGCGGCAAACGGGCCGGGGCCGAGCCCTTCGATTTCGATGATGCGCAATCCGTTCAGCATATGTCCCTCCGTCGCATGTAACTTTTCGGGTGAGAGGACGGATTGCAAGCTTGGAGAATCCGGACCTGTGGTTGCGGGTCCGCGACCTCGCCCCGATTGATCCGGCGCTAAAATGCGCACCCTTCTGTGCGGAATTGCCCTGTTCCGTCCGCAAACTGCGCGATAGGGTCCATGGCCAGAACGGGGAACATGCATGACCACGATTTTGTCCATCAAGGACCTGCGGAAATCTTACGCGGACGGATTTGAGGCGCTGAAGGGCGTGTCGCTGGATATTGAAGAAGGCGAGATTCTTGCTCTTTTGGGACCAAATGGCGCGGGCAAGACCACACTGATCTCAACCATCTGCGGCATTACCACGCCGAGCTCGGGAAGCGTGACCGTGGGCGGCCATGACATCCAGGCCGAATTCCGCGCGGCGCGCCGGATGATCGGGCTGGTGCCGCAGGAGATTGCGCTGGAGCCGTTCGAGAAGGTTTGGAACACGGTGCGGCTGTCGCGCGGGCTGTTCGGCTATGGCCGGGACGATGCTCGGATCGAAGAGATTCTGCGCAAGCTGTCCCTGTGGGACAAACGCAGGAACGCCATCAAGGAACTGTCCGGCGGGATGAAGCGGCGGGTGCTGATCGCCAAGGCGCTGGCGCATGAGCCGCGCGTGCTGTTTCTGGATGAACCCACTGCCGGGGTGGATGTCGAGCTGCGCAAGGACATGTGGGAAATCGTGGCCGAGCTGAAACGGTCCGGTGTCACCATCATTCTGACCACCCATTACATCGAAGAGGCCGAGGCCATCGCCGACCGCGTGGGTGTGATCGACAAGGGTGAGTTGCTGCTGGTGCAGGACAAGGACACCTTGATGGCGCAGATGGGCCAGAAGCAGATCGAGGTTATGCTGACCGAGCCCATCGCGGAAATCCCTGGTAGTCTGGCCGAGCACAAACTGACCCTGAACGGCAATGGCGATGCGCTGGTCTATACTTATGATACCCATGCGGACCGCACCGGCATCACCACCCTGCTGAACGACGTTGCCAGGGCCGGGCTGGTGCTGCGCGACGTGCAGACGCGGCAGTCCAGTCTTGAGGAGATTTTTGTCACTCTGGTATCGGGAGAGGCTGCATGAACTGGTCCGCCGTTTCCGCCATCTACCGGTTCGAGATGGCCCGCTTCTTCCGCACGCTGGCGCAGAGCTTTCTGTCGCCGGTGCTGTCGACCTCGCTTTACTTCGTGGTCTTCGGCACTGCGATCGGCAGCCGGATACAAGAGGTTGAAGGGGTCAGCTATGGCGCCTTCATCGTGCCGGGGCTGATCATGCTGTCGGTTGTGATGCTGTCGATCTCGAACGCCTCGTTCGCGATCTACTTTCCCAAGTTTCTGGGCTCGGTCTACGAATTGCTCTCGGCCCCGGTGAATTTCATCGAGATCGTGATCGGATATGTGGGGGCGGCGGCGACGAAATCGCTGTTTGTCGGTCTGGTGATCCTGATCACCGCCACCTTCTTTGTGGACATCCGGATCGAACACCCGTTTGCGATGGCGGCGTTTCTGATCCTGTCCTGCCTCAGCTTTTCGCTGCTGGGGTTCATCATCGGCATCTGGGCCACGAATTTCGAACAGATGTCGCTTGTGCCGCAGCTGGTGGTGACGCCGCTGATCTTTCTGGGGGGCACGTTCTATTCGATCTCGATGCTGCCGCCGCTGTGGCAGACCATCACCTTGTTCAACCCGGTGGTCTATCTGATTTCGGGGTTCAGGTGGTCGTTCTACGGGCTGGCGGACGTGCCGATTGTGCTCAGCCTGCTGGCCATTCTGGCCTTTACCGGGCTGTGCCTGGGCGTGATCTGGTGGATCTTCAAAACCGGCTGGCGCATCCGCAACTAGGCACGGAACCGGCGTTGCATTTTTGCCGATCAGGTTCGGGAAATTGGGTCACGTCGGGTTTAACGGTTCGCGGATATCTTGTTTACCGGTTGGGCGCACTCTACATGGGCATCCATGAAACTCAGCCTGCCATTTGTCAAAAAGCAACCCGTTGTGGCCGTCGTGCGCCTGTCCGGCGCGATCGGAATGTCTGGTCGCGGGTCGATGAACGAGCTGGCGCTGGCTCCGGTCCTTGAAAAAGCGTTTCGCAAGGGCAAGCCCGTGGCCGTCGCGCTCGAGGTCAACTCGCCCGGCGGCTCGCCCGTTCAAAGCTCGCTGATCGGTGCGCGTATCCGGCGGCTGGCCGACGAACTGGATATTCCCGTCATTGCCTTCGTCGAGGATGTCGCGGCGTCGGGCGGCTACTGGCTGGCTGCGGCGGCGGATGAGATTTTCGCCGACGAAAGTTCGGTTCTGGGGTCCATCGGCGTGATCTCGGCCGGGTTCGGCGCGCATATCTTTCTGGCGCGGCAGGGATTCGAACGGCGGGTGCATACGGCGGGCAAATCGAAATCCATGCTCGACCCGTTTTCGCCGGAAAAGGAAGAGGACGTGGCGCGCCTGCAGGGCCTGCTGGGCGATATCCACGAGAATTTCATTGCCCATGTCAAAGCACGGCGCGGCGACAAGCTGGACCAGACCGCGGACCTGTTCACCGGCGAAATATGGCTGGCCCGGCGGGCGCAGGAACTCGGCCTGATCGACGGCATCGCGCATCTGAAACCCATGATGCAGGAGCGGTTCGGAGATAAGGTCAAATTCCGCCGCTACGGGCTGCGCAAACCCCTCTGGTCGCGGCTGGGGGCCTCGGTGGCGCAGGACGCCATCGCCGGGTTAGAGGAGCGGGCGGCCTACGCGCGTTTCGGTTTGTGACGTGATCATCAAAGCCGTCACCCTGTTTCTGATCGCCATGGGCGTTCTGGCCATGTTCGGCAAGCTGCGCTTTCCGGGACAGAAGAAGCTGAGTTCCGCCAAATGCCCCCGCTGCGGGCGGTTCCGGATCGGCAAGGGCCCCTGCGCCTGCGAAAAAGGAGACCGGACATGACGGCATGGCTGTTATCCGGTCTGGGTCTGGTGATCCTGCTGCTGGCAGGCGACGCGCTGGTACGCGGTGCGGTGAACCTGAGTCTGCGGCTGGGGGTTCCGGCGCTGATCGTCAGTCTGACCATCGTGGCCTTCGGTACCTCGGCGCCCGAGCTTCTGATCGCCATCAGCGCGCTCAAGGAAAACGCTCCGGGCATCGCGCTGGGGAACGTGGTCGGGTCGAACACGGCCAATATCCTGCTGGTGCTGGGCCTGCCCGCATTGCTGGCCACGCTGCATACCAGCGAGTGTGACAGCCGCAGGAACTATGTGTTCATGCTGCTGGCGACCGTTTTGTTCATCGGTCTGGCTTTCTGCGGGGTCTTCAACCTGATCAGCGGGGCCATCCTGCTGGCGGCGCTGGCGTTGGTGCTGGGCAATGCCTTTCGCGAGGCGAAACGCCATCGCGCCGCCTGCGGCGAAGCCTGCGCCGATGATGAGGAACTGGACGGTCTGGAAGAGGCCGACCCCGACATGCCCTATTGGAAGGTGTCGATCTATCTGATCCTGGGGCTGGTCGGCTTGCCGATGGGGGCGCATCTGCTGGTGGACAATGCCACCGTCATCGCGCGCACCTATGGGGTCAGTGAAACGGTGATCGGTCTGACCCTGATCGCGGTCGGAACATCTCTGCCCGAGCTTGCGACCACGATGATGGCCGCGCTGCGCCGTCAGGCGGATGTGGCGCTGGGCAATGTGATCGGGTCGAACATGTTCAACCTGCTGGCCATTGTCGGCATCGCGACATGGTTCGGCAATATCCCGGTCGACCCGGAATTCCTGTATTTCGACCTGTGGGTGATGCTGGGTGCCTCGCTGCTGCTGATCCCCTTCGTGTTTTACAAGCAGGATATCACGCGTGGCTGGGGTCTGGCATTGACTTTCCTTTATGCGCTTTATGTCACCACCCTGCTGGTGTGATCTGACGGAAAGAGGTGATCCATGACCCGAGCTTTAGTGACCGGTGCCGGAATTCGTCTGGGCCGGGCCATGGCCGAGTATCTGGCGGGTCGCGGTTATGACGTGGCCGTGCACTACGCATCCTCGGAACAACCGGCGCAGGACACCGTATCAGACATTCGCACGCTGGGCCGTCAGGCGGTCGCCCTGCAGGCCGATCTGCTGGACGAGGCGCAGGTCACATCCCTGCTGCCCCGCGCCGCCGAGGCGCTGGGCGGGCCGATCACCTGTCTGGTGAACAATGCCTCGATCTTCGAATATGACACGATCCGCACCGCAACGCGCGAAAGCTGGGACCGGCATATGGACAGCAACCTGCGCGCGCCCTTTGTTCTGACACAGGCCATGGCCGCGCAAGGATTGAAGCCGGACACCGATGCCAATGGCGAACCGGTCGCCACCGGCCTGATCGTCAACATGGTCGATATGCGGGTGCGCAAGCTGACGCCCGAGTTCATGACCTATACCATTGCCAAGATGGGCCTGTGGGCGCTGACACGCACCGCGGCGCAGGCACTGACCCCGGCCATCCGCGTCAACGCCATCGGACCGGGCCCCACCCTGCAGGGCCACCGGCAGAGCGCCGAGCACTTCGCCGCCCAGCGGGCAAATACGGTTCTGGAGCGTGGCGCGAACCCATCCGATATCACCGCCGCGCTGGGGTATTTTCTGGATGCGCAGGCTGTCACGGGGCAGTTGCTATGCGTCGATGGCGGGCAGCATCTGGCATGGCAGACGCCGGACGTTCTGGGCGTAGAATAGACATATTCGCCGCAAGTTTTACACCGCTCTCAATCCCGTTACATGCGCGTTACAAAATTGTATTGTTTTTCATACACTTGCCTTGTGCACAAATAAATTTCCATAAAAATCAATATGTTATAGAGCTGCCTATTTTTTGTGCAAATCAAGGAAAAGGCAAGAAAACAAGGGAGAATCCCGATGCGGCAAAACTTATCATCAAACTTATCCACATAATCCGTGGATTTGTTTTCCCTTGATCCCAAGCGCTCAAGATTGCAGCCGGTGGCAGAGAATCATATCTCTGGGTCATGACCACTCAGAACGACTCGCCCTCGGACACTCAGCCTACCGGTTATGCCTGCATCCAGCGTTACGTGAAGACGCTGGACAGTTCACCGGGCGTGTATCGGATGCTGGATGCCGACAGCCGGGTTTTATACGTGGGCAAGGCGCGCAACCTGCGCGCGCGGGTGTCGAACTATACCCGTCCGGGGCATTCGGGCCGGATCGAGAAAATGATTGGCGCGACCGCCTCGATGATGTTCCTGACCACGCGCACCGAGACCGAGGCGCTGCTGCTGGAACAGAACCTGATCAAGCAGCTCAAGCCGAAATACAATGTGCTGCTGCGGGATGACAAAAGCTTTCCGAACATTCTGGTCGCCAAGGATCACGCCTTTCCGCAGATCAAGAAACATCGCGGCGCGAAAAAGGAAAAGGGCGCTTATTTCGGCCCTTTCGCCAGCGCGGGGGCGGTGAACCGGACACTGAACCAGCTGCAAAAGGCGTTCCTGCTGCGCAACTGCTCGGATTCCATGTTCGACAGCCGCACGCGGCCTTGCCTGCTGTATCAGATCAAACGCTGTTCGGGGCCGTGCGTCGGGCTGATCTCGGAACAGGATTACCGCGAAAGCGTGCGCGATGCGGAACGCTTTCTGTCGGGCCGTTCGACCAAGGTGCAGGAGGATCTGGCCGAACAGATGATGGTCGCGTCCGAGGCGATGGAGTTCGAACGCGCCGCCGGACTGCGCGACCGCATCCGGGCGCTGACGCAGGTGCAGACGTCGCAGGGCATCAACCCGCGCGGCGTGGCCGAGGCGGATGTGATCGGGCTATATATGGACAGCGGGCAGGCTTGCGTTCAGGTGTTCTTCATTCGAGCCAACCAGAACTGGGGCAACAAGGATTTCTATCCCCGGGTCGGCCCGGATGTGTCGGCGGCCGAGGTGATGGAGGCCTTTCTGGGTCAGTTCTACGACAACAAGGAACCGCCCCGGCAATTGATCCTGTCGGACGGGATCGAAAACGCCGATCTGATGCAGGAGGCTTTGTCGGAAAAAGCCGGACGTAAAGTGGACATCCTCGTGCCGCAACGCGGTGAGAAACAGGAACTGGTCGCCGGAGCGCTGCGCAATGCGCGTGAATCGCTCGCCCGCCGCATGTCCGAAAGCGCCACGCAGGCCAAACTGCTGCGCGGCGTGGCCGAGGCGTTTGACCTCGACGGCCCTCCGGCCCGGATCGAGGTATACGACAACAGCCACATTCAGGGCACCAATGCGGTGGGCGGTATGATAGTGGCGGGCCCCGAGGGGTACATGAAAAACGCCTATCGCAAGTTTAACATCCGCGGCGACGACCTGACCCCCGGCGACGATTTCGGCATGATGAAAGAGGTTCTGACCCGCCGTTTCACCCGTCTGCAAAAGGAAGACCCGGACCGCGACAAAGGCCACTGGCCCGACCTGTTGCTGATCGATGGCGGCGCGGGGCAAGTGAGTGCTGTGCATGAGATCATGGCCCAGCACGGGGTCGAGGATATCCCTATGGTCGGCGTCGCCAAGGGCGTTGACCGCGACCACGGCAAAGAGGAATTCCACCGCATCGGCCAGCGCCCCTTTGCCCTGAAACGCAATGACCCGGTGCTGTATTTCATCCAGCGCCTGCGGGATGAGGCGCACCGCTTTGCCATCGGCACCCATCGCGCCAAACGGGCCAAGGCAGTTGGGGCGACACCGCTGGACGAAATCCCCGGCGTCGGCGCGGCCCGCAAACGCGCCCTGCTGGCCCATTTCGGCAGTGCCAAGGCGGTCAGCCGCGCAAATCTGGCCGATCTGAAAGCGGTCGAGGGGATCTCAGCCGGGTTGGCGCAGAAGGTTTACGATTTCTTCCATGACAAGGGCTAGGCCCGCCGCCCGCGCCACAGGATATATAGCCCCGAGGCCACGATCAGCGCGCTGCCGATCCACATGGTCTGGTCCAGCCTCTCGCCAAAAAACACGACCCCCAGCGCAACCCCGAACAGCAGCCTGGAATAGCGAAATGGCGTGACCGCAGAAACCTCGCCCGTCCGCATCGCTTTCATCAGCGCGGCATAGGCGGCGGTGCCCATAAGAAAGGCCCCCGTGACGTGCAGGCCGGTATGCAGCGAGACCGGCGCAAGGGGGGCGCCCTCCCAAAACCGATAGAGCAGCCCGGCGACAATGACGCAGAGAAAGCCGTAAAAGCCCAGAACCTCGGTGCCAAGCGACGCGGGTGCGGCGCGGCTGGCCAGGTCGCGCCCGGCAAACCCCAGCATGCCCAGCACCGCAAGGATGGACAGGGCCGAGAAGCTGTCCCCGGTCGGTTGGATGATCACAACAACGCCGAGCAGTCCGACGACAATGGCGCTCCACCGCCGCCAGCCGACGGTTTCGCCGAAAAACAGCGCCGCACCCGCCACCACGACCAGAGGGGTCGCCTGCAAAATCACCGTGGCCGCCGACAGGGGCGTCAGCGTGATGGCCAGCACATAGAACAGCCGTCCGAAAATTTCAAAAAACACCCGAACCTTCATCGGGCGCGACAGCACATCCCGGTGCAACAGATTAGTGCCGCGCATCAGAGCGACGATGGCAAAGATCACCGACCCGCCGAGGCCGAACAGGATCAGAATCTGCCAGATCGGCAGGGCTGCGGAGGCGCCTTTCAGCAGCGCATCTTCCAGCGCGAACAGCGCCATGCCCGCTATCATCCACGCGCTGCCGATCAGGTTCGACCGGGGGTCGGTCCGGATATGGGGGGTCATGCGTCTTTACCTTTGTTTCGAGCCGCAATCTGACGCCAAATCGACCAAAGGCCAAGGGCTGCTATGCAGTGACCAACTGTCTGGGATTGGGGATGTTTTTCGCCGCCCTGTCTTTTCTGTCCCGAAACCGCGATGTAGTGTCGGGTCATGAAGTGGAACCTGCCCAATATCCTGACCGTCCTGCGCCTGTTGGCCGCACCCGGTCTGGCCGTGATGTTTCTGTATTTCACCCGGCCCTATGCCGATTGGTTCGCGCTGGTCCTGTTCCTGTCTGCCGCCATCACCGACTGGTTCGACGGCTACCTGGCCCGGGCGTGGAAACAGGAAACCAAGATCGGCGCGATGCTGGACCCAATCGCCGACAAGGCGATGGTGGTGATCGCGCTGATGATCCTTGTGGGCTATTCAACCGAAAGCTGGACGCCCTGGCTGGTGCTGCCAGCGACCGTGATCCTGTTCCGCGAGGTGTTTGTCTCGGGCCTGCGCGAATATCTGGGCGACACGGCGGGGACGCTGAAAGTCACCAAGCTGGCCAAGTGGAAAACGACTGCGCAGATGGTGGCAATTGCCGTTCTGTTTTCGCAGGGCATTTTCGAGCACTACTTTGTGATGGGATCCTTCGGCATGGACCCGGCCCTCATCGATCAGGTGCTCAGCGGGCAGGTCGAAGACGCAAACGGGCTGCGCTGGCATCTTCAGGGGATGTTCTGGTCGGGCCGGATCGGGCTGTGGCTGCTGTGGATCGCGGCGACTCTGACATTGATCACGGGCTATGACTACCTACGTAAAGCCATGCCGCATCTGAAGGAGAGTTAACGGATGGATGTGCTGTATTTCGCCTGGGTGCGCGAACGCATCGGCCTGCCCCGCGAACGCGTCGAGACGCAGGCCGCCACGGTCAGCGACCTTGTGGCCGAGCTGAGCGCGCGCGAAGACCGCTATGCCGCCGCTTTTGCCGATATCTCGGCCCTGCGCGTGGCACTGGATCAGGAACTGTCGGATTTCGATGCCTCGCTGGCAGGCGTGCGCGAGGTGGCGTTCTTTCCCCCCATGACCGGCGGCTGACATGCGTATCGTGGTTCAGGACGCCCCGTTCGATCTGGGGGCCGAGGCCAACGCCTTTGCTGCCGGGGACGACGCCAACGGGGCCATCGTGACCTTCACCGGGGTTGTGCGCGATCTGGCGGCGGGTGATCTGGACGTGATGGAGATCGAACACTACCCCGGCATGACCGAACGCGCCCTGACCAAGATCGCCGAAGAGGCAAAAGCGCGCTGGTCTTTGGGCGATGTGCTGGTGATCCACCGGCACGGACGGCTGGCACCGGGCGACCGGATCATGATGGTCGCCACCGCCGCGCGCCATCGCAAGGATGCGTTCGAGGCGGCAGAGTACCTGATGGATTACCTCAAGTCCCGCGCGCCGTTCTGGAAGAAAGAGATCACCAGAACCGGTGAGGAATGGGTCGCCGCCAAGGATGAAGACGAAGACGCACTGACGCGGTGGTAAGCGCCCGGTCTCAATCCGCGTTGTTGATCCGGCCCCGCAGTTCCTCGGCCTCTTGCCGGGCGGCGCGGAGGCCGTCCATCGCCGCAGACAATTCGGCTTCGGTCTGGGTCAGCTGGTTGGTCAGTTCCGCCTCGCGCTGCTGCAGATAGGTGATGGCCTGATCGCGGGTTTCCTCGGCCTCGTGCAACTCCTGGCTCATGCGGTCCAGATCGGCCACGTCGCTTTGGCGCACGCGGGACAGGCGATGGGCCAGCCAGTTGGCGAACCAGCCCATGCAGAAGGCGGCAAACAGGATGATGGCGGTGGCGATGATGAATTCGATTCGGTTCAACTTACTGGTCCCCTGCATCCGCGTCTGAGGCGGCATTGTCCGTCTGTTCGGCCCCGGTGGTGCCGTCTTCCATGGCTTCCAGCCCGGTTTCCGCATTCTCAAGCGGTTCGGGCCGGATCAGGCGGAACTCGATCCGGCGGTTTTCCTCGCGGCCTTCTTCGCTGTCATTGTCGGCGATGGGCTGGGTTTCCCCATAGCCCACGGCGGTGAAGCTCGAGGTCGGCACCCGCCGCCCGCGCAGCTCGTTCAGGATCGACTGCGCGCGCGCCTGGCTCAGCTGCTGGTTCATCTCTTCGCGGCCCTGACTGTCGGTGTGGCCCTGAATCTCCATCCGGATCGGGCCGCAATCGCGCAGGATCTCGGCGATCTGGTTCACTGTGTCGCGCGACTCTGATGCGATAGTGGCCGAGCCGGGTTCGAACGCGATCTTGCTCAGCGCCTGCACCTCGGCGATCCGCTCCTCACAGATCTCGGGGTCGGGCAGGGCGTCTTCGGGTTCGGGCGGCGGCTGATAGGTGATCGACAGGGTGAAATCCTGCGCCTCGCCCAGCTTTTCGGACAATTGCCCGGCGATGCGGGCCCTGGCCTCTTCATCATGGCTGAGACCGGTCAGATCGACCGAATCCGGCGTCACCGTCAGCGCCCCGTTATGCAGTTGCGACAGTGCCTCGAGCCCGGCCAGCACGCGCACGGGCCAGTCGCCGGGCAGATCGGGGGCGATGCGGGTGGCGGTATAGACCTGTTCCGAGCCAAAGGCCGCGCGCGCGTAGCTGTCGACCATGTCCCGCAGGGTTTCGTCGCCCAGCCGCCCGCGCAGCTGAACCAGCCCTTCGGGGCTGCGCGTGGCCGAGAACTCGATGGGGCCGGACTGTTCTTCGACCTCGGGTTCGGGCAGGACGGCGTGCAGGGCAAAGACGCCGGGAAGGGCATTTTCCAACTCGCCCACGGCGCGGTCGAACACCGCAGGGTCGCTGCCCTGCGCCGCGATCAGGGTGATATCCGCATCAGACATCGTGACCGAGCCCTGCCCGATCTCGGCCAGCGCGCGGATCGCCAAAGACGCCGCCTCGGGCCAGCGGGGCGAGGGCACACCCAGACCGATGGTGCAGTTGTAGGGGACCGACAGCCCCGCGTCCTGGGCGGCTGCGACAATCGCATCGCGCGCCTCTTCATCCTGTGCGGAACAGGCATCAAACCGGCCGCCGTCTGCGTCGATCAGATAGCGCAGGGTAAAGGGCGTGATCACCGGCCGCGGGGCCGAGATTGCCAGCCCGATCCGCAGGCTGGGCGGCGCGGCGCGGGTCAGGTCCTGTTCCAGTCGCTCTTTTTCCTGCTGACTGTCGGCGATTGCGGTGATCTTGACCAGACCGGGGCTGGCCGAGATTTTGGCCCGGGGCAGGCTGGACAGGGATTCGATTGCGTAAGCCATCGCCTCATCCCAGCCTTTGGGCTTTGGGTAATCCGCCGTTTCCAACAGGTCCGATACGGCGCGGTCGCTGTCCAGATCATCCAGCCGCGCGATCAGATCATCACGATCATGGCTGGCCGGGATCAGCCCGATCACCGAAATGCCGCTGTCATTGCGCAGGATTTCCGCGGAAAACCGCGGTGCCGCCAGATCGGATGTCGCCGTGATCTCCATCTCGTCAATGACCCGGGATGTATCGACCTCGGTCCCCGCAACGGTCAGGGCGTTGAAGCGGGTGGCCTCATCCGGGGCAATGCCGGTCAGCACCACGCGCAGCCCGTCGGACTCGACCTCGGCCCAGTCATGGCCGTTCAGGTCCAACGCACGCCGCACGGCGAATTCCGAGCTTTCTTCGATCTTTGTCACCGCATAGCTGGCCGCCAGCAACGACAGCCCGGCGGAGACAAGAAAAATCAGGGAAACGGCAAAAACATAGGGCAGACGCATGTGCGGCGTTGAGACTCCTCAGGCAGGTGGGCGGACTCTTACAGACCCCGGACAGCAGGTGCAATCAGAGCAGCAGGGCGACGCAGAGGAAGATCAGCGGAATAAGGCCGGTGTCACGATTCGAGCGGAACAGCATCAGCAGCCTGCCATTGTCTTCGATATCCAGACCGCGCAGTTGCCACATCATGTGCCAGCCCATCGCCCAGGGCCCGCCAAGCGCCACGATCACCGCAAAGGCCGAGGCATCCGGTACCCCGGCATCGACAATCGCCAGCCCCATCAGGGCGACGGTTGCGATCAGAAAATACTTCAGCCATTTCGCCGTGTCTGTGCCGAACAGCCGGGCGGTGGATTTGATGCCGATCATCTCATCATCCTCGGCATCCTGATGCGCGTAGATCGTGTCGTAGAACAGCGTCCAGGCGATTCCCGACAGATACAGAGTGATGGCAGGACAGCCGATGCCGCCGGTATGCGCGGCCCAGGCCAGCAGCGCGCCCCAGTTGAAGGCCAGCCCCAGAAACACCTGCGGCCACCACGTAAAGCGTTTGGCAAACGGGTAGATGGCGACTGGCAGCAGCGACAGCACGCCCATCGCAATGGCGGCCTGATTGAACGATAGCAGAATCGCCAGCGCCAGCAGGCATTGCAGGCCCATCCAGATAACCGCCTGCCGCACGCTGACCTGACCCGAGGGTATCGGGCGCGAGCGGGTGCGTTCCACCTGCCCGTCGAAATCCCGGTCGGTGATGTCGTTCCACGTACAGCCCGCCCCGCGCATCAGAAAGGCCCCGATGGCGCAGCCAATGGCGATCCACAGATCCTCCCACCTTGGGCTGCCGTCGCTGAGGATCGCCAGCGCCAGACCCCACCAGCAGGGAATCAGCAGCAGCCAAGTGCCGATGGGCCGGTCCGCGCGCGACAGGCGCAGGTAAGGGCGGGCAAAGACGGGCGCGTGGGTATCAACCCAGTTGCCGCTGACGGCATCGGCAACCTGACCGTCTGGTGTTGGGGCATTGCCTTGCATATGTAAGGTCTCATGACTGCGAAGATCAGATTGTATGTAGAGCAGCCCTTGGGTCCGGGGCAATCGGTTGATTTGACGCGCGATCAGGCGCATTACCTGTTCGGCGTCATGCGGCTGGCCGTTGGCGGGCAGGTTGCCCTGTTCAACGGGCAGGACGGCGAGTGGCTGGCCAAAGTGGCCGAGGCCGGTAAACGCGGCGGTGTATTGGCCTGTGTCGAGCAGACCAAACCGCTGCAACTGCCGCCCGACATGTGGTTCCTGTTCGCGCCGATCAAAAAGGCGCGCACCGATTTCATCGTTGAAAAGGCGGCGGAAATGGGGGCGGCGCGGATCATGCCGGTGCAGACCGAATTTACCAATTCCGAACGTATCCGTCAGGACCGGCTGCAGGCCCATGCGGTTGAGGCCGCCGAGCAATGCGGCGGCACATATGTGCCCGAGGTGCTGGACCTGCAACGCCTCGACCGGGTGCTGGATGCATGGCCCGAGGGGCGGCAACTGATGTTCTGTAACGAGGCCGAGGTCGGCTCGGCCCTGCGGCTGGCTGCCAACGAAAAAGGCCAGCCCTGGGCCATTCTGATCGGCCCCGAAGGCGGGTTTTCCGACCGGGAACGCGCGCGGCTGACCGCGTTGCCCTATGCGCATGTGGTCAGCCTTGGCCCGCGCATCCTGCGGGCAGACACGGCGGCAGTGGCGGCGCTGACCATGTGGCAACAGGCGCTGGGGGATTGGTCGTGACGTGGCGGCTGGCGCAGGAGGCAGAGGTTGCACAGATCGACCGCTTTCTGATGCAGCACATCCAGAGCTCGATGTTCCCGCTGGCCAATCTGCGCGATTATGGCCTGCGGGGGTCTGACCCGCGGGCGGTGACCGTCTGGATGCTGGGCGACCCCCTGCGCGCTGTGTTCGCCATCACCAACGAAGGCATGGTGCTGCCGCAATGCCCGGACTGCACCGATGACGAATTGACTGCCGCAATCGACCTGATCCGGGGCCGTCCCCTGTTTGGTGTGGCCGCCGAGGCGACACAGGCCCGCCGGATCATGCGGCTGGCAGGCTGGCAGGATCGGCCCGCGACGCTCAACAGCGACGAGCCGGGTTTTTCGCTGGACCTGAGCCAGCTTGTCATGCCGGACGCCAAAGGGGCCGAACTGGTGCGGCTGGGTGATCTGGGCCGCGATGTTACCGAAGGATGGCGGGCCGAATACCTGATCGAAGCGATGGATTTCGACCCTGAACGGGCGCGGTGTCAGGCGGGAAAGGACTGGGCCGCTTACACGGCGCGCAATTCTCATCGGGTTCTGCTGATGGACGGCACGCCCGTGGCCATGACCGGTTTCAACGCGCGCCTGCCCGAAGCTGTTCAGGTTGGCGGCGTCTACACACCACCCGATCTGCGTGGGCGCGGCTATGCTCGGCTGGCGGTTGCCTTGCATTTGCACGAGGCGCGAAATGCCGGGGCAACTCGCGCCGGTCTGTTCGCCGCTTCCGAATCCGCCGCGCGTGCCTATATCGCTATCGGATTCCAACCGGCAGGACAGTTCTCGCTGATCCTGTTCAAGACCCCAGAGGACCCGGCATGAGTTTCATTCGTCCCGAAGCCAAACGAACCCTGTGGCGCTGGCGTGAGGTGCTGGTGGCGGTGGTGGTCCTGCTGGTCGGCCTCAGCTGGTACAGCGGCCCGGGCGGGCTGCTGGGTTGGCTCGGGCTGGTTCTGGTCGCCGTAGCCTTTGCCCTGGCGGTGATCGGCTTTCAGCGCGCGCGGTTTCGTGGCGGGGCAGGCGGCCCCGGCGTCGTGTCTGTCGACGAGGGGCAGATCACCTATCTCGGCCCGCTGGACGGCGGCATGGTCGCAACGCGTGAGATCGAGAGGCTGGCGCTGGATCCGACCTCGGACCCGGCGCATTGGGTGCTGGACCAGCCGGGACAGCCCACGCTTCACATTCCGGTGAACGCCGAAGGGGCCGAGGCGCTGTTCGATGTGTTCTCGACCCTGCCGGGGCTGAAAACCGAACAGATGCTGTCGGAATTGAACGGCGGCGCGGTGCATCCGGTGGTGATCTGGGAACGCAAGCCCATGCGCCCTTCCCACGTTCGGCTGCATTGACACCGGCGCGGATTGCGCTCAGGACTGACCGTCAAGACAGAGACACATCAGGATCGGAGAGCGGTTCATGTCCATCCCCCAGTCCGGCGGCGGGCCGATCGAACGCCATGAGCAACTGGCCGAATATCTGGAATCAGGCTGCAAGCCCAAATCCGATTGGCGCATCGGCACCGAGCACGAGAAGTTCGGCTATTGCAAGGACACGCTGAAACCGCTGCCCTTCGAAGGCACCCGCTCGATCGTTGCGGTGCTGGAAGGTCTGCGCGGCCGTCACGGCTGGGCCGAGGTGCGCGAAGCCGGGCATCTGATCGGGCTTGAGAAAGACGGGGCGAATGTCAGCCTGGAACCCGGCGGCGCGTTGGAACTGTCCGGTGCCCCGCTGGAGACGATTCACGAGACTTGCGACGAGGTGAACACCCACCTGCGTGAGGTGAAGGATATCGCTGACGAGATCGGCGTGGGATTCATCGGTCTGGGCGCGGCCCCGATCTGGACCCATGACGAGATGCCGCTGATGCCCAAGGGGCGTTACAGGCTGATGAACGACTATATGGAGAAAGTCGGCACCATGGGCCGCGCCATGATGCGGCGGACCTGCACGGTTCAGGTCAACATCGACTTCGGCTCCGAGGCCGACATGGTGCAGAAACTGCGCGTCGCACTGGCCTTGCAGCCGGTGGCGACGGCGCTGTTTGCCAATTCGCCCTTCTTCGAAGGCAAGGTGAACGGCCAGAAAAGCTGGCGCAGCTATATCTGGCGGCATTTGGACGATGCGCGGACGGGCATGCTGCCGTTCGTGTTTGAGGACGGCTTCGGGTTCGAACGCTACGTGCAATACGCGCTGGATGTGCCGATGTACTTCGTCTACCGCAATGGTGGATATATCAACGCGCTGGGAATGTCCTTCCGCGACTTCCTGCAGGGCAAGCTGCCTGCGCTGCCCGGTGAGACGCCGACGCTCAGCGATTGGGCCGACCACCTGACCACCGCCTTCCCCGAGGCCCGGATCAAGAAATTCATGGAGATGCGCGGCGCCGATGGCGGCCCATGGCGGCGTCTGTGTGCGCTGCCCGCGTTCTGGGTTGGTCTGACCTACGATCAGGGCGCGCTGGATGCGGCCTGGGATCTGGTCAAAGGCTGGGATGCAGAAACCCGCGAGGCGCTGCGGATCGAGGCCGCTAAAGACGGGCTGCAGGCGCAGGTCGGCAATATCCGCATGCATGATCTGGCGCGCGAAGTGGTCGCGATCTCGGAAGCCGGTCTGAAATCCCGCGCGCGCCCGGGTGCGGGCGGGCTGGTGCCGGATGAGACGCATTTCCTCAACGCGCTCAAGGACAGTATCGATACGGGCAAGGTTCCGGCGGATGAGCTGCTGGATCAATACAATGGCGGCTGGAACGGCGACCTGACCCGGATTTTCCCCGAATACAGCTATTGATCGCGACCGTCCCGCTTGCATTCGCGGGGCGGGGTCGATAGCAGGTTGGCGACCAAATTCAGAGGGCGTCATGGACGATCTTAAGGCAAAGTATCTGGGGCAGATCGCCGAAGCGGGCGACGAAAACGCGCTTGAGGCGATCCGCGTCGCCGCCGTGGGTAAAAAGGGCGAGGTCGCGCTGAAGATGCGCGAGCTGGGCAAGATGACGCCCGAGGAACGCCAGGTCGCCGGCCCCGCGCTGAATGCGCTGAAGGATGAGATCAACTCGGCGCTCTCCGCGAAAAAGGCCGCTCTGGCCGATGCCGCGCTGGATGAGCGTCTGCGCACAGAATGGCTGGATGTCACCCTGCCGACCCGCACGCGCCGTCAGGGCTCGATCCACCCGATCAGCCAGGCGACCGAGGAACTGACCGCGATCTTTGCCGAACTGGGCTTCTCGGTGGCCGAAGGGCCGCGGATCGAAGACGACTGGTACAATTTCGACGCGCTCAATATTCCCGGCCACCACCCCGCGCGGGCCGAAATGGACACGTTCTACATGCACCGGGCCGAGAGCGACAATCGCCCGCCGCATGTGCTGCGCACGCACACGTCTCCGGTACAGATCCGCTCGATGGAGAAACAGGGCGCGCCGATCCGCGTGATCTGCCCGGGCGGCGTGTATCGCGCCGATTATGACCAGACCCACACGCCAATGTTCCATCAGGTCGAGGGGCTGGCGATTGACAAAGACATCTCGATGGCGAACCTGAAATGGGTTCTGGAAGAGTTCGTGAAAGCGTTCTTCGAGGTCGACGATGTCGAACTGCGCTTCCGCGCCTCGCACTTCCCGTTCACCGAACCCTCGGCCGAGGTCGATATCCGCTGTTCCTGGGACAACGGCCAGTTGAAGATCGGCGAGGGTGACGACTGGATGGAGATTCTGGGTTCCGGCATGGTCCACCCCAAGGTGATCGCCGCCGGTGGGATTGATCCCGAGGTCTATCAGGGCTTTGCGTTCGGGATCGGCATCGACCGTCTGGCGATGTTGAAATACGGCATCCCGGATCTGCGGGCGTTCTTTGACAGCGACCTGCGGTGGTTGAGGCACTACGGGTTTGCGGCGCTGGATATGCCGAACCTGCATGGTGGTTTGTCGCGTTGAAGCTGGACGAGGAAAAGTTTCTTCGCGTTATGGAGTATATTGAGGCTTCGGATGATTCCGGAGCCTCTTTCGATGATGCTGCTGAGAGTGGGAACGCTCGTTATCCAACGGAGGAGCCTCGGCTAGACACAACCCAAAACAAACTTCGGATGTCGATTTCTGAACGAGACTTCCTATTCCGTCTGATGCGTGCAGAGGATCTCATCACTGGGGCGTTCATGAAGAACGGCGCTTTAAACATACACCTGACTTACAAAGGGCATGTATGGTTGCAGGAATATCGCCAAAATACTCTTTCTAGGCGGGTTCTTAGATGGTCTGGCCGTCAACTCGATAAATTGTTTTCTTCCGTTGCTTTACCAATAGTAGCCGCCGTTCTGACGGTGTTCGTTCTGGATTATATTGGAACTTCTCGTGGAAAATCTGTTGATGAGGTTGCCATCGAAGGCGCTGTGGAAAGCTATCTAGAAAAGCGTGGCGAGGAAGTAACCGAGTAGACAGAGAGCAGAATTGCCCTTTCATTATCTGTTTCTGAATAACTTGAAAGCGCGGAGCAAAGGCCGATAGGCCGCCGCGCTATCGGTCGTTCATTGCGGCGCCATTGGTTCAAGCCCAATGGGCGACACCGCCCGCACGGGCTGGCGATTTGTCTCCGCAAGCGCTCTGTTCGATCATCACACGGACTTGGCCAGTATAAAGCGCCTAACACCACCGGTATATCGCCACCCCGCGGTCTGGCGATAGCGCGGCTTGCGCGGCGCGCGAGCCCGCCGCACTGCAATATACGTTACCTCACAATCACATCTTTTCGAAAGCTAAAGATGGCGAAAAGTCTTTCATGTACAGCGGGATAGACATCAAATAGATTTAACGCATTGCAAGTTTAACATCTGGTTACCGATGAAAAAAATTACCGATTGGACCCCGAAACAGATTTTCGTCACTATGATCTCAGCGCTGGCTGCAATCCTCGGTCTCTGGGGTGGGCTGATCAGCGTCGGGCTGCTCGATCCGGTCTCGCAGGGTGCGTCGCGGGCGGATGCTCAGCTTCGTGACGCGGTTTTGGGCAACTGGTGCGCCACCAAGGAAAACGCAATGTGGTTGGATGCGCGGCTGACATTTGCCGGGCAGGGGCCGCAGACCACTCTGACCTCGGACCTGTTTACCTTTGCCGATTTCGACAATGCGCCGGTTCAATTGTTCAATGAGAATAACCGTGTTGTTTTCACCATGGATGAAAAGCCGGGGATGGTCTATTTCGTTGATGTCACAGGTGAAAACCTGATTTTGGAGATGTATCGCAAGCTTCCGGCCACCGATTTCGGGGCGGGTGAGTTCATGATGCGGCAGTTCTATGAGCGATGCGCTTAAGGCCCGAGCAATAACGCGTAAGTGACGTGACAGGGTGCGTCATCCGATTAGTCTCGGGCGCATGATTCATCGCCTGCTTTTCCTTCTGCTGATCGACTCTCCCGCCGCCGCTGTCGCCACCTGCCATGGCGATACCGCTTGTCAGGTCGGCGACCGCTCGTATCACGTGCTGGAACCGGACGGTTGGGATGGCGAGACGCCTCTGCCCGTGCTGTTGCACTTCCATGGCTGGGCGCGGCAGGGGACCGTGGTGGTGAATCATCAGCGCATTGCCGGGGCGACTAAGCTGCGGGGCGTGTTGCTGGTGGCTCCGAACGGGCTGGGCAAAAGCTGGAATTTCTGGTCGGCGGACACGGCGGATGTGGGTTTTGCCGATCGGGTGCTGCAGGATGTGGCGCGACGCTATCCGGTCGATCCCGACCGCATCTATGTCTCGGGCTATTCCTTTGGCGGCGCGATGGCGTGGCGCTTTGTCTGCCAGTCGGGCAACGACATCGCCGCCTTGCTGGCCGTTGCGGGCAGCATCCGGCAGACCGAGGAGTGCCCCGAGGCCCCGCGCGAGGCGCGGCATGTGCACGGGCTGGACGACTCGGTGATGGATTACCCCTTCGGTCCCGGCGGCGACAGGACGTATCCGGTGGCGCTGTGGCGGGCGAAATACGACTGCAACGGCCCCACCCCGCGCGGGGATTGGAGCGTTGAGCCGTTCCTGACCCTCAGCCGCGTGGAATGGACCGATTGTGCTGGGGGGCAGGTGGTGCTGGACACGCATCCCGGCGGGCATTTTATCCCCCATGGCTGGATCGGCCGGCAACTGGACGAGCTTTTGGGCCGCAGCCCGACCTATCCCTGACGCGCAGCCTTGCACCTTGGCGCAATCTTTGCCATTGCCTTTGCGGACTGGATATCTGCCAAAAAAGGCCCCGAGCAATGAAATTCACTCTGTCCTGGCTGAAAGACCACCTGGAGACCGATGCCTCGGTTGACGAAATCGCCGAGGCGCTGACCGATCTCGGGCTCGAGGTCGAAGAGATCGTGAACCCGGCGGACCGGCTGGCAGGCTTTACGCTGGGCCATGTGAAACACGCGGAAAAGCATCCCGATGCGGACAAGCTGCGCGTGTGCACGGTGGAAACCGATGAGGGCGATCTGCAGATTATCTGCGGCGCGCCCAATGCGCGCGAAGGGATCACGGTCGTGGTCTGCAAGCCGGGCATGTATATCCCCGGTCTGGACCTGACCATCAGCGTCGGCAAGATCCGCGGTGTCGAAAGCTTTGGCATGATGGCGTCCGAGCGCGAGCTGGAACTGTCGGAGGAACATGACGGCATCATCGAACTGCCCTCGGGCGAGGTGGGCGACAAGTTCGTCGACTGGCTGGCAGAGAATGAGCCTTCGAAAGTTGATCCGATGATCGAGATCGCGATCACCCCGAACCGCCCCGATGCGCTGGGCGTGGCGGGGATTGCGCGCGATCTGGCGGCGCGGGGCATCGGCAAGCTGAAACAGCGCGACTATGCGCCGGTACCGGGTGATTTCGACAGCCCGATCAAGGTGGTGATTGATGAGGACACGCTGGACGGCGCGCCGCATTTCACCGGGCGTCTGATCCGGGGCGTGAAGAACGGCCCCAGCCCGCAATGGCTGCAGGATCAGTTGAAGGCGATTGGTCTGCGGCCGATTTCGGCGCTGGTGGATATCACCAACTACATGACCTTCGATCAGAACCGCCCGCTACACGTGTTCGACGCTGACAAGGTGCAGGGCAACCTGCGGGTGCACCGCGCCAAGGGTGGTGAGACGCTGACCGCGCTGGATGAGAAGGAATACACACTGCAGCCCGGCATGATGGTGATATCGGATGACAAGGGCCCCGAATCCATCGCCGGGATCATGGGCGGTGAGGAGACCGGCTGTACCGAGGAAACGGTCAACGTGTTCCTTGAAAGCGCGTTCTGGGATCATGTGCAGATTGCGCTGACCGGTCGGGCGCTTAAGATCAACTCGGACGCGCGCTATCGGTTCGAGCGCGGTGTCGATCCCGAATATACGCTGGAAGGGCTGGAACAGGCGACGCAGATGATCCTCGATATCTGCGGCGGTGAGGTGTCCAAGGTGGTTGAGGCCGGGAAAGCCCCGAACCATGCGCGGGCCTACAAGTTGGATTCCGCCCGCGTGCAGTCGCTGGTCGGGATGGACATTCCCGAGGCCGAGCAGCGCCAGACCCTGACCCGTCTGGGCTTCCGTCTGGAAGGCGAGATGGCGCATGTGCCCAGTTGGCGGCCCGATATCATGGGTGAGGCCGATCTGGTGGAAGAGGTCGCGCGGATTGCCTCGCTGACCAAGCTGCAGGGCAAGCCGCTGCCGCGTGTGACGGATGGTATTCCGAAGGCGGTGATGACCCCGACGCAGCGCCGTCAGTCGATGGCGCGGCGCACATGCGCGGCGCTGGGGTATAATGAATGCGTGTCTTATACCTTCATCGATCAGGCCTCGGCAGCGCTGTTCGGGGGTGGGGATGATGTGACCCGGCTGGAGAACCCGATCTCGTCGGAGATGAGCCATATGCGCCCCGACCTGCTGCCCGGTCTGTTGCAGGCCGCAGCCCGCAATCAGGCGCGCGGTTATGCCGATCTGGCCCTGTTCGAGGTTGGCCCGGTGTTCCATGACGGGGAGCCCGGCGATCAGAAAACCCAGATTGCAGGCCTGCTGGTTGGCCGCAACGGCCCGAAGGATGTGCATGGCGCGTCCCGCCCGGTGGACCTTTACGACGCCAAGGCGGATGCCGAGGCGGTGCTGGCGGCCATAGGCGCGCCCGCCAAGGTGCAGATCCTGCGCGACGGCGATGCCTGGTGGCATCCGGGCCGTCATGGCAAGATCTGTCTGGGTCCGAAGAAAGTGCTGGGCGTGTTCGGTGAGCTGCACCCCCGCGTGCTGCAGGCGATGGACATCAAGGGTCCGGCAGTGGCCTTCACCATCTGGCCGGACGAGGTGCCGCTGCCACGTAAATCCGGTGCCACCCGCGCCGCGCTTGAACTGAGGGACCTGCAGGCGGTCGAGCGTGACTTTGCCTTTGTCGTCGACGCGGGCGTCGAGGCGCTGACGCTGGTCAATGCCGCCGCCGGGGCCGACAAGGCGCTGATCGAGGATGTGCGCGTCTTTGACGAATTCATCGGGGGCAGTCTGGGTGAGGGCAAGAAGTCCATGGCCATCACCGTGCGGCTGCAGCCGTTGGACGCGACCCTGAAGGAAAAGGACATCGAGGCGGTCAGTGCCAAGATCGTCGAGAAGGTGGCGAAAGCCACGGGCGGCGTTTTGCGGGGCTAAGGGCGTTTCCGCCTCCGGCGGGAGTATTTTTGAAAAGATGAAGGGGCGGGGTGCGCCCCTTTTTCATAGGAGGAGAAACAGATGTTGAAGGTTTATCTGTCTGGTGAGATTCACACGGATTGGCGTGAGCAGATCGTGGCGGGGGCCGAGGGGCTGGATGTTGCCTTCAGCAGCCCGGTGACGGATCACGCGGCCTCGGACGATTGCGGGGTGGCGATTCTGGGGGCGGAGCCGAACAAGTATTGGCACGATCACAAGGGCGCGATGGTCAACGCGATCCGGACCCGCAAGGGGATCTCGGACGCGGATGTGGTCGTCGTGCGCTTTGGCGACAAGTACAAGCAGTGGAATGCGGCCTTTGACGCGGGCTATGCAGCGGCATTGGGAAAGTCGATCATCGTGCTGCATGGTCCCGACCACCAGCACGCTTTGAAAGAGGTGGATGCCGCCGCGCTGGCCGTGGCGGAAGAGCCGGCGCAGGTGGTTGAGATCCTGCGCTATGTCCTGACGGGCGCGTTGCCCGGCTGAGGTTGGGGCAGGGCGCGCAGGCGCCGCTGCCCGGTTTTTTGGATCAGTCCCGCGCGGGGATGAGCAGGCCTTTCTGGACCGCCGGTCGTTCCAGAAAGCGGTCGAGATAGGCGGCAACGTTGGTGTAGCCGTCCCAGCCAATCACCTCTTTGACGTCGTAATAGTCCAGCCCGCGCAGCCAGGGCGCGATGGCGATGTCGGCGATGGAATAGTCTCCGGCGATCCAGTTCTGCCCGTCCAGTTGCCCGTTCAGAACGTTCAGCAGGCGCTTGGCCTCGGCCACATAGCGTTCGCGGGGGCGGGGGTCTTCGATCTCGCTGCCGGCGAATTTGTGGAAATAGCCCAACTGGCCGAACATCGGCCCCAGCCCGCCCATCTGGAACATCAGCCATTGGGTGACCCGGTGTTTGTCTGCCGCGGTCCGGCCAATGAACTGGCCGCTTTTCTCGGCCAGATACAGCAGGATCGCGCCGCTTTCGAACAGGGCCAGCGGCTCGCCATCCGGCCCGTTGGGGTCGATCAGGGCGGGAATCTTGTTGTTGGGGTTCAGCGACAGGAACTCGGGGCTTTTGACATCGGCATCGGCCAGCGTGACCTTGTGCACCTCATACGGCAGGCCTGTTTCCTCGAGCATGATCGAGGCTTTGACGCCGTTGGGGGTCGGATAGGAATAGAGTTGGATCTTTTCCGGGAACTGCGCAGGCCAGCGGTTCATGATCGGGTGTGATTTGGCGTCCAGCATCGGGGGCTCCTGTTGAAGTGGCTCCTCAAAAGGTAGGCCGCGACACCCGTTCTTGTAAGGCCCAAATGATGTGCAATACCGGTCAATTGGTGTTTGCCGGTGAACAACGGGGAAAACCGGGCCGACTGGCACCTAGACCGAAAGGCATTTTTGGCACAAACTCCGCCGACCCCGCGTGAAGTACGCGGGTTTCTTGTTGTTGAAAGGAGATGCGCGTGGATGAGGTCGTAACACAGGTAGGCGCGTTCGCCCCCCTGATCATGAGTGCGGTCAAGGCTCTGGTCGTTCTGATTCTGGGTTGGATCGTGGCAAGCGCGATCGGTGGCATGGTGCGCCGCCGGATCAACGCGACCCCGCAGATTGACCCGACGCTGGGCAATTTCATGGCCAGCCTGGTCAAATGGGCCATTCTGGCCATGGTGCTTGTGGCCGTTCTGGGCATTTTCGGCATCGAGGCCACAAGCATCGTGGCCATCCTGGGTGCCGCGTCGCTGGCCATCGGTCTGGCGCTGCAGGGCACGCTCAGCGATCTGGCCGCCGGGGTGATGCTGGTGGTGTTCCGGCCCTACAAGCTGGGCCAGTATGTCGATATCGGCGGCACGGCGGGGACGGTGAAGGACCTGAACCTGTTCACGACCGAACTGGTGACGCCTGACAATGTGCAGATCATCGTTCCGAACGGGCAGGCCTGGGGCACTGTCATCACCAACTATTCGGCCCATGACACGCGCCGGGTCGATCTGGTGTTCGGTATTGACTATGGCGACAGCGCCGACAAGGCGATGCAGATCATTCTGGATATCGCCAAGGCGGATGCCCGCATTCACCACGATCCTGAGCCCTGGGTGCGGGTGACCAATCTGGGTGACAGTTCGGTGGACCTGACCGCGCGTCTGTGGTGTGCGGCGGCGGATTACTGGGATGTGAAGTTCGAATTGACCAAGGCGGTCAAGGAAGCCTTTGACGACAAGGGCGTTTCGATCCCCTATCCGCATTCGGTGGAAATCCAGAAACAGGGCTAAGGCTGCTTGCCTGAACGCAACTGCGCCGCGCCTTTTGGCGCGGCGCTTTGCCCAACGCTGTAAAGCGGCCCCCGGCAGGGGCCGTTTTCAGGGGCGGGAGGATTTACGATTTGACCACGATATTGGGCGAGACGACGTCGATCCCCAGTGCCTTGCCAACCGCGTAATAGGTCAGCTGACCGGCATGGACGTTCAGACCTTCCATCAGATGCGGGTCGTCCTGACAGGCCTGTTTCCAGCCCTTGTCCGCCAGCGCCAGCATGAACGGCATCGTGGCGTTGCCCAGAGCAATGGTCGAGGTGCGCGCAACCGCACCCGGCATGTTGGCAACGCAGTAATGCATGACGCCATCGACGTTATAGATCGGATCCGCATGGGTGGTGGCCTTCGAGGTCTCGAAACAGCCGCCCTGATCGATGGCCACGTCCACCAGAACCGCACCCGGTTTCATGGTCGAAAGCTGCTCGCGCGTTATCAGCTTGGGCGCGGCGGCACCGGGGATCAGGACCGCGCCGATCACCATATCGGCATCCTGGATCAGTTCGGCCGTTGCACCGGCGGTCGAATACTGGTTCTTGAACTGGCGGCCATACACATCGTCCAGATAGCGCAGGCGGGGCAGGGACCGGTCCAGAACCGTCACATCCGCGCCCATGCCCGCCGCGATCTTGGCGGCGTGGGTGCCGACAACACCGCCGCCGATCACCACGACCTTGGCCGGGCCAACACCGGGAACACCGCCCATCAGCACACCGCGGCCGCCATTGGCCTTCTGCAGGGTCCATGACCCGACCTGAGGGGCCAGACGACCGGCAACCTCGGACATCGGGGCCAGCAGCGGCAGGCCGCCATTGGCATCGGTCACGGTCTCATAGGCAATCGCGGTACAACCGGATTCCAACAGATCGTGGGTCTGGTCCGGATCGGGCGCAAGGTGCAGATAGGTGAACAGCAGCTGCCCTTCGCGCAGCATCTTGCGTTCGACCGCTTGCGGTTCCTTGACCTTGACGATCATGTCGGCGGTGGCAAACACCTCTTCCGCCGTGTCAACGATACGGGCACCGGCGGCAACATAGGCGTCATTGTCAAAGCCCGAGCCCATCCCGGCCCCGGTTTCGATGATCACCTCGTGACCGCGCGCCACCGCTTCCTGCGCGGCGTTGGGGGTCATGCCGACGCGGAACTCCTGCGGTTTGATTTCCTTGGGGCAGCCGATTTTCATGAGAGACTCCATTCATAAACTGCCTAAATTATGGGCATTCTTCGTTGCAATTTCTGTGAAACATTGCGTGCGAAAGAGCTTTTTCCGGGAAGAATTTCCTGTAAGATGGCAGCTTCTTGCAAAGGATGTGCATGAATGAGCCTTGATACGACGGATCGGAAGATTCTGTCCGCGCTCCAGCGGAACGGCAGAATGTCGAACGCCGAGCTTTCAGAGCAGGCGAATCTGTCGCCCTCGGCCTGCCACCGCCGCGTGCAGCGACTGGAGGCCGAGGGGTATATCCGCAACTATGTCGCCCTGCTGGATGCCCGCAAGATGAACGTGCCCACAACGGTGTTTGTCGAGATCACCCTGCAGGGTCAGGCCGAAGAGGTGCTGGATGCGTTCGAAAAGGCCGTCGCGCGCATTCCGGATGTTCTGGAATGCCATCTGATGGCCGGGACGGCGGATTACATCCTGAAAGTCGTCGCCGAAAACACCGAGGATTTTGCCCGCATTCACCGGCAGTATCTGTCGCGCCTGCCCGGGGTGGCGCAGATGCAAAGCTCGTTTGCCCTGCGGACCGTGTTCAAGACCACGGCCCTGCCGGTTTAAGGCTCAGGCCGGGGCCGGGTAGGTGAAGAAGACCAGATGCACGAAGTTGAAGGCGAAGTGCATCGCGACCGGCACCCACAGCCGACCGGTTGCAGAATAGGCCAATCCGCAGGCCAGACCAAGAAGCGAGGCGAAGATTACCAGCTCGGGTCCACCTCCGAAATGGGCCAGACCAAATGCGAGGCTGGCCAGAGCGATTCCGTTTGCTACCCCGATCCGGGAAACGAGGACGGATTGCAGGTAGCCGCGAAAAAACGCCTCTTCCGTCAGGCAGGTCAGAAACAGGTTTGAAAGTGCGAAGATCAGCCACCAGGGCGGTAGGGTGATCTCGGGCCGGACGGCTTCTGCCGCCAGCCCAATCGCGAACAGGATGGGCAGCAGGGCGAGGCCGAAAATAAGACTCGGAAGGTTTACCATCCGCCCGGTGTTCAGCATTGCGGGCCAGGCCAGCAGGACGGCGAAGAACACCATCGGCTTGTCCATGTTCAGATGCAGGGTGAAGGCGGCACTATCGGGCCCGGCAAGAACCTGATCCAGAATCCGAAGGTTGTAGAACCCCGGAACCAGATGCGCGCCCAGTGCCACGCACCAGACAATCAGTGCCAGATGTCCCAGCCCGGCTGCCCATCCCGACAGACGGGGCAGAAACGACGCGCCCAACACTCCCAAAGCAATGATCGCAGCGGCCAGTGGCGACATCAGCCCGAGGCTCAGCGCGACGCTGCCGAACAGCACCAGAACGGACAATCCGATGGCGGTTCTGCCCGTCAGCACCAGGACCTGCGCCGCGATCAGGATCAGCCAGGGCCAGAGGACCGGCAGTTGAGACAGAAAGAAGGCCACGTGCGTTCCACAGTTTTGCTGACCGCAGTGTTGCCGCGAAAATATACGCCATTGCAAGACGCCAGTCCGGCCCGGCCGGCAACCTGTTGGCATTGCGGCAATTCTGCCGGTTGTATCTGCCGCCCGTCCGGGTCACATTGAGGGCAAAGACCGCAGGGCTGTTGAAATTGCGCCTGTTTCACCCAACAGGACCCCGCACAGCCGTTCCATCGCGATGGCATCAATTTTTCCGATGACATCGGGCGGTTACACATACCCGGTACGGTCCGAACCCGTTGACTGAGAAGGAGCTGATTTTGGCTTACGAAAACAATGACGCGCCCAAAGACTGGCTGGAAGCCGAATTGGAAGACACGCTGGACGAGGACTTTGAGATCGAGTTCAGCGAGCCGATGCTCTCGATGGAAGTCCGCAAGATTTACAAGGACCAGCACCCGGACATGCTGGACCGCAAGGTCTATTTCCGCAACCTGCTGCGCCTGCAGGCCGAACTGATCAAGGTGCAGGACTGGGTGCAGCACACCGGGGCCAAGGTCTGTATCCTGTTCGAAGGCCGCGACAGCGCCGGGAAAGGGGGCGTGATCAAGCGCATCACGCAACGGCTGAACCCGCGGGTGGCCCGTGTCGTTGCCCTGCCCGCCCCCAGCCGTCGTGAACAAAGCCAGTGGTATTTCCAGCGCTACGTCCCGCACCTGCCTGCTGCGGGCGAGATCGTTCTGTTCGACCGCTCATGGTACAACCGCGCAGGCGTCGAGCGGGTGATGGGTTTCGCCAACGACGATCAGGTCGAACAGTTCTTTCAGGACGTTCCTGAATTCGAACGGATGCTGGTGCGGTCGGGGATCATTTTGCTGAAATACTGGTTCTCGATCACGGATGAGGAACAGCAGCTGCGATTCCTCATGCGCATTCACGACCCGATGAAGCAGTGGAAACTGTCGCCGATGGATCTGGAATCCCGCATCCGGTGGGAGGCATATACCAAGGCCAAGGAAGACATGCTGTTTCGCACCAACATCCCCGAGGCCCCGTGGTACATCGTGGAGGGCAATGACAAGAAGCGCGAACGCCTGAACTGTATTGAACATCTGCTGACCAAAATCCCCTATGAGGATGTGCCGCAGGAAAAGGTCAACCTGCCCGATCGGCGCTACAATCCCGAATACGAACGCCGCGTTCTGCCGGATGAGCTTCACGTGCCGAAGATCTACTGACCCCGGCTGTGCGAGGCAGAGGGTCTGCCTCGCACCGGAAGGGCCGCTCAGGCGGCGTCCATCATGCAGTCGAAGGTGTAGAAATTGAACTGGAAGACATCGGCTGTATCATCGCATGCAACATCTGACATCGGCGTGTCTTCTTCGACGGTTTCAGAATCGTCCATCACCAGATCGAACGCTTCGGTCGAATCTGACGGGTCCATCCCGCTGTCATCCCAGGCAAACTGATCCAGCCGCGATTGCAGGGCTTCGATAAACGCCTCGATCTCGGCAAGGAAGGCGGCGACGTCGAAACATCCGTCATCTGTTTCGCCACTATCTGTCCCGGGTGTTTCCGGCGCGGGGTCGGCCGTTTCGGTTACGTCCGTATCGGGCGTTTCCGGTGCCGGTTCTTCGGTTTCTGTGACATCGGTATCAGGCGTTTCGGCGACCGGGTCGTCCGTCTCGGTGACATCCGTGTCGGGTGTCTCAGTTTCCGGATCGTCCGTTTCCGTGACGTCTGTATCGGGCGTTTCCGGCGCGGGATCTTCGGTTTCGGTGACATCCACGTCGGGCGTGTCCGGCGTCGGGTCGTTCGTGACATCCGTGTCCGGTGTGTCCGGCGCGGGGGCGGGTGTATCCGCAACGTCCGGGGCCTCGGTCACAGGCTGATCGGGCGCTGGCTGGTCGGTTACTGGCACCTCGGCCACCGGCGGTGTCGGGGCGGGGGGAGTCGCCGCGCCACTATCCAGAACCACCGTTCCGTCCGTGGTGGCGAAGTTCTGCGTGACCATGACCGCGTCAAAGCCTTGCATATCCCCGGTCTCGATCCCGATGCCGATATATTCAAACTCGGGGTTCAGGATGTTGGCTCGGTGGCCGGGGCTGTTCATCAGATTCTGATGCAGCTGGGCCACATCATCGCTGATGCCCGGCGCGCCGCGTTCGGATTGCCAGGCGATGTTTTCACCGGTGCGCCAGCTGCCGGACAGGTCGAACCCGGCATCGCGCATCCGCTCGGTCGCGCTGGAGCCGCCGGCACCGGTATGGCTGAACATGTCGGTGTTCAGCATCCAGGTGCTGTGATCCTCGGACGATTCATTCAGATTGGTTTCCAGTTTCAGCGCGTTCAGCCCGCGGGATGTGCGCTCGGCGTTGATAAGCGCCAGCATTTCCTGCTCGATTGTGCTTGCAGTCGACATTTTGCCTCCGTTTGGTTTGCCGTCTGTTTCGACGGGGCCAGTTACATGGGGCATCGCGGCAGGGGACAGGGGCGCTTATCAGTTGAGCGAAATCCGGCAGGCCCGCGCTACCTGAACGGGATTCGCTGCGCTGCAAAATGCCGGGCAAAATGTTGCTGAGCCGGAATTGGCAGCTTGCCGCACACTGCCCGGCGCGAGTCGGCGGAAAAGAACCAGCCCTGAAAACGACAAACCCCCGGGCGGGGCCTCGGGGGTCGTCAAATAGTGTCATCCAAAGCTGGACGAGCGAGGTTTTAGAGCAAACCTTCGCGCTGGGCTTTCTTGCGTGCCAGTTTACGGGCACGGCGGATCGCTTCAGCTTTCTCGCGCGCTTTCTTCTCGGACGGTTTCTCGAAATGTTGCTTCAGCTTCATTTCACGGAACACGCCTTCGCGCTGCAGCTTTTTCTTCAGGGCACGAAGCGCCTGATCGACGTTATTGTCGCGAACACTAACCTGCATGTGGTTGTCACCACCTTTCTAGATAGAGTTGCAAGGAAATTGCAGGAATTGGCCGTATAGCAAAGCGGGCCTATCTTGTCTAGTACTGGGGCTGAAAGCCGGAGAACCGCCATGACCGTTACCTACGAAGATGCCAAGCAGCAGCTTTTGGATGCAATTCTGATCCATGTTCCTTTCGATGGCTGGTCGGAAACAAGCTTTCGGGCGGCGATTTCCGATTGCGAAATCGATGACGGTCTGGCGCGCGCCATCTGTCCGCGCGGGGCGGTCGATCTGGCGCTGGCCTTTCACGCGCGCGGCGATGCGGCCATGCTGGAGCGAATCAAGTCCGAGGACCTGAGCGCGCTGAAATTCCGCGAAAAGATCGCCGCCGCCGTGCGGTTCCGGCTTGAGGCGGTCGAGGATAAAGAACTGGTGCGCCGGGGCATGACGCTGTTTTCGCTGCCGACCCATGCGGCGGATGGGGCCAAGGCGTTGTGGCAGACTTGCGATCTGATCTGGGACGCGCTGGGTGACACCTCGGACGATGTGAACTGGTACACCAAGCGGATGACGCTGTCGGGGGTCTATTCCTCGACCCTGCTGTTCTGGCTGGGGGATGAGACCCCGGATCATCAGCGCACGTGGGAATTTCTGGACCGGCGCATCGGCGATGTGATGCAGTTCGAAAAGCTCAAGGCGCAGGTGAACGGGAACCCGCTGCTGAAGCCGTTTCTGGCGGTACCGAACTGGCTGGCGGGTCAGGTGCGGGCCCCGATGAAGATGCGTGCTGATCTGCCGGGGCTTCTGAACCCCCGAAAGTAACTGTCTGGGCGTTTGAGCGCAGGCCTGCTAGGCATTGGGCAAAGGAGATTTGCCGATGACCCAGATGATGCGCGCTGTTGAGATCACCACCCCCGGCGGCCCGGATGTTTTGCAGGTGACCGAACGGCCCATGCCCGAGCCCAACGCCGGGCAGGTGATCCTGAAAGTGGCCTATGCCGGGGTGAACCGGCCGGACGCCCTGCAGCGCGCCGGGGCCTATGATCCGCCGCCGGGGGCTAGCGATCTGCCGGGGCTGGAAGCGTCGGGCGAAGTGGTGGCTGTGGGTGCGGGCGTCGAAGGAGTCGCGATCGGCGATCGGGTCTGCGCCCTGCTGCCCGGCGGCGGCTACGCAGAATATGTCGCCACGCCCGCCGCGCATTGCCTGCCCGTGCCTGCTGGTATGGGAATGAAACAGGCCGCCTGCCTGCCCGAAACCTTCTTCACCGTCTGGTCCAACGTCTTCACCCGTGGCGGATTGAAAGCAGGAGAACGCTTTCTGGTCCATGGCGGGTCCAGCGGAATCGGCACCACCGCGATCCAACTCGCCAACGCCTTTGGCGCGCGCGTCTTTGCCACCGCCGGGTCGGACGAAAAATGCGAGGCCTGTGTGAAGCTTGGCGCGGAAAAGGCGATCAACTACCGGGATGAGGATTTTGTGGGCGTCATGCGGGCTGAAGGCGGCGCGAACCTGATCCTCGACATGGTGGGCGGGGATTACATCCCGCGCAACGTCAAGGCTCTGGCCGAGGACGGGCGGCTGGTGCAGATCGCCTTTTTGCAGGGGCCGGTGGTCGAGTTGAATTTTGCCCTGATGATGGTTAAACGCCTGACCCTGACCGGCAGCACCTTGCGCCCGCAAAGCGATCTGGCAAAGGCCAAGATCGCGCAGGATTTGCGCGAGGCCGTCTGGCCCTTGTTGGAGGCCGGGAGGGTCGCTCCGGTCATGGATTCAGAATTCGATCTGGCCGAGGCCGCAGCCGCCCATGCGCGCATGGAAAGCTCGGGCCATATCGGCAAGATCGTTCTGAACATATCCGGCGGGTAACGGCGCGGGTCAGGCGACCGCGCGTCTGTACAGATGCCAGGTCGCGTGGCCCAGCACCGGCATCACCACGATCAGCCCAAGCAGCATCGGAATCGCGCCCAGCACCAGCAGGACCGCGACGATGAAGCCCCATGTCAGAACGACGCCCGGATTGTGCCGCAGCACGCGGACCGAGGTAACGACCGCGACCGGCACGCCGACCTTGCGATCCAGCAGCAGCGGAAAGCTGACGACGCTGATGGCCAGCGCGCACAGGGCAAAGACAAACCCGACCGCCGTGCCGACCACGAACATGGTCCAGCCTGCGCTGGTGGTGAACACATCGGTCGCAAATGCGCCAAGCGAGGCAGGCGGTTCCGGGCCCAGCGTGCGCTCGTAGATGCCTTCAGCAACCCAGAGCCAGATCAGCAGCAGCATCACCAGATAAAAGCCAAGCGCCAGAATCGCGCCGAAGGACGGTGAGCGGAAGACCCCGAACGCGTCCAGCCAGTGGACCGCGCCGCCCTGTTCGCGCTTGCGGCTGATCTCGTACAATCCAACTGCCGCGACCGGGCCGATCAGGGCGAACCCTGCGACCAGAGGGGCCAGAAGCGGCACCATATTCATGTTCACCGCAAATCCGAACATCAGAAGACCGGCAATGGGGTATATCAGCACCACAAATATCGCATCGGCGCGGGTTTCGAGGAAATCGTGATACCCCGCCCGCAGACAGGCGCGCAGATCCTGCAATGTAAGCGTTTGCACCACCGGCAGTTCGCGGGTTTCCGAGCTGCCGATCCGGGATACGCTTTCCGTGACGTGATCGCTGGTAGCGCCAAGGCTTTGGGCCACCCAGCTGATCGGATTACCGATAGTTTTTGCCATCTTGATCCCTTTCCCTGACGAAATGCGCCGCGGGACGGATCCGGCATAAGGTTGCCCGTGGCCGGACCAGCCGGCAACGCCTGTGACCACTATAGCACAGATTCCCAATTCGCCGAATCACCGCTACGAGATTGCACCGATTGCCCTGTTGCGCAGTCGTGTTAGCTTGGGCGCAGGCAAGAAGGAGGTCAGCATGCAGCAAACGGCAAAAACCGTCATCATCCATGAATTCGGCGGACCCGAGGTTTTGCAGATCGAAGACAGGCCGTTGGGCGACCCCGGACCGGGTGAGGTGCGCATTCGCCACCATGCCTGCGGATTGAACTTTATCGATGTCTATCAGCGCACTGGTCTTTATCCGCTGGACCTGCCTCATGCGCTGGGCATGGAAGCCTCGGGCGTGGTCGAGGCCGTGGGCGAGGGCGTGACCCATCTGGAACCCGGCCAGTGCGCCGCTTATGCCGCTGCGCCCTCGGGCGCCTATTGCGAGGCGCGCGTGATGCCCGCCGCGCAGGTCTGCCCGCTGCCCGACGGTATCGGCTTTGAAGCCGCCGCCGCGATGATGCTGAAGGGGATGACGGTCGAATACCTGTTTCACCGCACAACGCCGCTCAGGCGCGGGGATACGGTGTTGTTCCACGCCGCAGCCGGGGGTGTGGGCCTGATCGCCTGCCAATGGGCGAAATCCGAGGGTATCACCCTGATCGGCACCGCCGGGACGGACGAAAAATGTTCCCTCGCGCAGTTCAACGGGGCGGCGCATTGCATCAACTACCGGACCGAGAACTTTGCCGAACGCGTCGCCGAGATCACTGGCGGCAAAGGCGTGGACGCGGTGATGGATTCGGTCGGGGCCGATACGTTCGAGGGGTCGCTGGACTGCCTGAAACCACTGGGGATGATGATTTCCTTCGGCAACGCCTCGGGGCCGGTGCCGCCGGTGAATCTTGGGGTTCTGGCGCAGAAAGGCTCGCTCAAGATCACCCGGCCAACGCTGTTCACGCATATCTCGGACCATGCCGCCTGTCAGGCGATGGCAAGGCGGCTGTTCGGCAAGGTCGAAGGCGGTGAGGTCAAAATCCACATCGATCAGCGCTTCCCGCTGGAACAGGTCGCCGATGCCCATCGTGCGCTCGAGGCGCGCCAGACCACGGGCAGCACGATTCTGGACCTTTGAACGGAAAGACCCGGTGGAAAGCGCCGGGTCTGATGGTCTGTGAGGGATGCCTCAGAACCGATAGGTGGCGCGGAACTGCAGGGTGGTAGCGTCCACATCCACGCCGGTCGAGTTGAAATTGTCGAACTCGTGATACAGCAACTCGCCGCCAATGCTGACATTGGGGGCGACGATCTGCTCGTACCCTGCGCCGATGAACCAGCCATCGTCGCTGCCCAGATTGTCGGTTCCGGCCTCGGCATAGCCAGCGGTTCCGTAAAACAGGCCCTGCGGGTTCACTTTGTATCCGGCGCGCGCCTTGAGGCGCCACACATCCTCGACCTTGGCCGCGCCGGACAGGTTCACATCGGTCCAGTCATAGTCGAAGCCGCCGCCGATCACCCAATCGCCCAGATCATAATCGTAGCCCAGAACGATACCGCCGATCGCGCCATCGCCGTCGATGCCGGACACGTTGGTATCCACGTCGATATAGCCAAGCTGCAGACCGCCATAAAACCCGGTCCAGTTGCCCGAAGATTGCGCAAAGGCCGATCCTGCCGCCAAAGTCGCGACAGCGGTGACGAGTGCCAATTTACCTGTCATCTGTGTTGTCCTTTCGTTCGAAACCAGATCCCGCAGGGGTGTAATTTGCTGCGGGTGCCTGCTGATTGATACGGCCCGATCCCCGGACCGGATCAATGATGTCTGTTCTATTCCAGCCCGTAGTCTTGCGGTTCCGCGCGGTGGCGCGGATGCAGGTCCGTTGAAGCCGGACGCTTGTTTGAAGAAACAGATAGGTGCCGAACCGAAGGGTTCAAAACGACATGCGGCGGCGGATACGCTCCGCCGCCGACACGTCTGAAATATTCAGCGGATTATTGCTGCTGCAGTTCCGCAGGGGTCTTGTCGGCGATGTCTTTCCAGTTGGCATCTGCGCGCTCGTTAAAGCCCGGGATGTCGCCTTCCCAGCGTTCCTGAATATCGGCCGACAGGTTCAGGTACAGCTTGTTGTCAACGATCTTCCAGTAGTTCGGGTCGCCGTCGAACTTGAAGCCCATCGCGGTGCCGAAGGCGCAGTAACCGCCATAAGCGGGCAGATACGCTTCGGGGTTCTGCTCGAACGCCACTTTGTTTTCTTCCGACGCAAAGCGGTACAGCGCTTCGTTGTGCAGCGCGGTGATGCGGTAATCGCCCTTGGTGGCCTCGCCCACGGTGAAATAGGCAACCGGGTCGTAACCCTGCAGCGCCAGACCGGTCGAGCTTGCGTTCAGTTCGACGCCAGCGGCCAGAGTTGTGCTTGCAACCGCGACAGACAGGGCGACACCACCGATGAGGGATTTGATCTTGTTCATGACTTCACCTTTCGTGAATAGGTCCGCTTTCGGGCACCTGAATTTTGCCCCGGCGAACCGGATTTGTTTTTGTGACACCGGCAATTGGCTGTCACGAAATCCAGTTGGGAATTGCCCTGGTCACGTTCAAAGCAATCAATTGTGATTGTGCAGGGGTGAAGAGTCTCTGTTCAGAAATGCAGGGCAGAGGTCAGCCCTCGGGCCGCAGCGCGAGGACGAATTCGATGACTTTGCGGACGGGCATTTCGCAGGGTCGTAGCAGCAGGCCGCTGTTGCGGGTCTGGTACAGGTTGAGGCTGATATAGTCATTGCCGCCCCTTTGATGCGCGACCAGTTTATGGGCCTTTCCGCCCGCCATCGCCTGCCGGGTGACGACATAGCGCAGGCCATCTGCCGTGCCGGTGAACGTGCCGAGAGGCAGGTCGAAGAACGCGGATGCAAACGCGTCGGGCGGGGTCACGATTTGCCGATTTTGGGCTCGGTCCCGGCCTTGATGCGCGCGACATTGGCGCTGTGGCGCCAATAGACCAGCAGGGTCAGAACGATGCCGAGGATGAAGGTCGAGCCATCCGTCAGCACCACGATCCAGGTCGTCGACAGCGCCGCTGCCGCCAGCGCCCCGACCGAGGACATCCGCCAGATCGCCACCGCAACCAGCCAGGACAGGCAGCAGGCCACGCCCACGGGCCAGGCGAGCATCAGCCACAGGCCCAGAAAGGTCGCAACACCCTTGCCGCCCCTGAACCCCAGCCAGACCGGGAAACAATGCCCCACAAAAGCGGCCAGCGCCGCAATCTGTGCCGCATCTTCCCCGGCGAAGACCCGGGCCAGCAGGACAGCGACGGCCCCCTTGCCGCCGTCAAACAGCACCGTCAGGCCAGCTGCCGTTTTGTTTCCCGTGCGCAGAACATTGGTGGCCCCGATATTGCCGGACCCGATATTGCGCAGATTGCCCAGCCCCATGACACGGGCGAGGATCATGCCAAACGGGATGGACCCCATCAGGTATCCAAGCCCTGCCCACAGGATCAGCTGGGTCGTTGTACTGTCGATCGGGGGCATCAGGGTCTCCGGTAAACTTCTTGGCCTGCGACATAGGTCGCTGTGACCTTACCCTGCATCTTCTGCCCGTCAAACGGTGTGTTCTGGGATTTGGATTTAAGAACAAAGCGGTCGAGCACAAAAGGCACATCCGGGTCGAACAGAACCAGATCCGCCGGTGCGCCCTGCGACAGGCGGCCCGCGCCCAGCCCCAGCCGTTTCGCCGGGTTCAGCGCCATGGCGCGGAACAGGGTCGGCAGGTCCAACTGCCCCGCATGATAGAGGCGCAGTGCCGCAGGCAGCAGCGTCTCAAGCGCCACCGCGCCCGAGGCGGCCTCGGCAAACGGCAGGCGTTTGCTTTCCTCGTCCTGCGGCGTGTGCATCGAACTGATCGTGTCGATCAGCCCGGTACGGACCGCTTCGATCACCGCCTGCCGGTCGTCCTCGGATCGCAGCGGCGGCTTGACCTTGAAGAAGGTGCGATAATCGGCCACGTCCAGCTCGTTCAGCGTCAGATGGTGGATCGAGGTCCCGGCGGTGATGTCCAGCCCGTTCCGCTTGGCCCGTTCCAAAGCGGGCAGGGCGCGGGCGGTGGTGATCTGGTCGGCGTGATACGCGGCCCCGGTCATCTCCAACAGCGCGATGTCGCGGTCCAGACCCATACGTTCCGCCATGGGAGAAACTGCGGGCAATCCGCGCAGGGCGGCGAATTTGCCGCTGGTGGCGGCCGCCCCGGCGCTCAACCCCGGTTCCTGGGGGTGGGCAATCACCAGCGCGCCACAGGACTTCGCATAGGTCAGCGCGCGCGAAAACACCTTGGTATTGGCCACCACGTGGTCGCAATCGGTAAAGGCGACAGCCCCGGCATCGAGCAGAAACCCGATCTCGGTCATTTCACGCCCGTCGCGCCCCTTGGTCAGCGCCGCCATCGGCAGCACGTTGACCGGCGCATCCGCCTGCGCGCGCCTTGTGGCGAATTCCAGCGTTTCCGGCGTATCGACCGCAGGCAGCGTATCGGGCCGGGTGACGATAGTGGTCACCCCCCCGGCAGCCGCGGCGAGACCCGCTGATTTATAGCTCTCCTTGTGCCGCTCGCCCGGCTCGCAGACCTTGACGCCGATATCGACGATACCGGGCGCGAGGCACTGCCCGCCGCAGTCGATCACCTGCCCGTCAGTGCCAGGCGCATCCCCATCGCCCTTGCCCTGAATTAGACCATCGGCAATGTGCAGCCAGCCGAGACTGTCCGTGCCGGTTTCCGGGTCGATCAGACGGGCGTTGGTGAAGATCAGGGCAGTCATGTCTGGGCCTCTCGGGCTTGGGTCAGCGCCTTCAAAACAGTGTCGGGATCGGACAGGTGTTCAAAGGCAAAGAAGGGATGACGGTCAAACAAGATCGCGCGGCGTCCGGTTCGAAAGGTCAGAAAATTGTCGATTTTCAGGCTTTTGGACTTTAACTCTCTGTTGAGTTTCCAGGCGCTGTGCGAGGTGACTGCGTACATGCGCTGCGCCCGAACGAAACGGTCTGCGTAGATCACGAAGGCAAAGCCAATCGTACAAAAAAAGATCTCCCAGAATTCCCGGACAGTTTCGATCATCCATGGGCTACCCGCCCAAATCCCGATGAGCAGAAGCAGTATTGCTTTGTAGGCCCAGCCATAGCGCGGCGGAAAAAAACCCTGATCCGGCTGCCCGACCCACAGAATCTTTTCGCCATCAGGAATTTGTTCTCGCCACCACTCGTCGCTCATCCCATCTCCCTTTCAATCGCGGCTTTGGTGGCGGCGGGGTCGGCCTGATACTTGATCAGGTGCTTGTCGCCGCCTTTGGTGACAATCTGGACGAAGCTGCCCATCGTTTTGACCGCCTCGATCTGGTTCAGCGCCACCTTGCGCGGGCCGGGGCCGGTGAGGGTGGTCTCGGTCATCTCCCACGTGTTGTTCAGTTCTTCCGAGGCCAGATACCACGCGCGGACAGCAACGGCGGCCAGCCCGGCGGGTGCGCCGGTCCAGACATAGGGGTTGCCGATCAGCCAAAGCACCACCATCGCCGCCGCCATTGCGAACGCGGCCAACCACGCGTTGGTGCGGATGTAAGCGCCTTTGTCGGGGGCGAAGGTCACAGGATCAGCCACAGGGCACCTCCGATCACAAGCAGGATCACCAGCGCCAAAAGGGCCGAGCCGATGCGCCGGGGTTGCGCGTCCGGCGGGGTCTTAGGGGCCGAGAACGGCCTGGCGCTTTCGGTTTCGATCACGCCGCCAGTCCAGTTGGTGGCCTCTTCGGTGAACAGACCAATCAAGTGCAGGCGCGGGTCGGGTTCGATACTGGCCGCGCGCCCGTGAAAGGCGGCGCTGCGCAGGGCCAGGACCCAGCCCTCGACAGCCTCCAACGCAGTACGGTCCAACTGATCCGCCGACACTCCGCAGCCCTCGTTCAGATAGCCGTACAGCCCAAGGTCTTCGAGGTCGGAGACCGGGAAGATATCGATCTGCGCGGGGTCCAGCCCCTCGACCCCCAGAACCTGATCGGCGGCACCGGGTTCGCGCAGGAACTTCGCCTCTTCCGGGCGCATGTCCAGCGTGAACAGGCGGATCACGCCGCGTTCATGGGGGGCGACGGTCAGGTCGTTCATGCGGCCTCGGCCAGATTGCGGGCCAGCAGTTCCATCGCGGCCATGCGCACGGCGACGCCCATTTCGACCTGTTCCTGAATGACCGAGCGGTTGATGTCATCGGCCAGCGTGCCGTCGATTTCCACCCCGCGGTTCATCGGGCCGGGATGCATGACGATGGCGTCCGGCTTGGCAAGCGCCAGTTTCTCGGCGTTCAACCCATAGCGGTGATAGTATTCGCGTTCCGAGGGGATGAAGCCGCCATCCATTCGCTCGCGCTGAAGGCGCAGCATCATCACCACATCGACGTCTTTCAGGCCTTCGTTCATATCGTCGTAAATCTCGGCCCCGAACTCGGCGAACTGACCGGGCACCAGCGTCGGCGGGCCGATCAGGCGGATGCGGTTCTCCATCTTGCCCAGCAGGATCAGGTTTGACCTTGCTACGCGGGAATGCGCGACATCGCCGCAAATCGCGATGTTTAGCCGGTGCAGGCGGCCCTTGGCGCGGCGGATGGTCAGCGCGTCCAGCAAGGCCTGCGTCGGGTGTTCGTGCCGCCCGTCGCCTGCGTTCAAAACGGCGCAGTTGACCTTTTGCGCCAGCAGATCGACCGCACCGGAATGCGGGTGCCGCACCACCAGCAGGTCGGGATGCATCGCGTTCAGCGTCATCGCGGTGTCGATCAGCGTCTCACCCTTTTTGATCGAACTCGCCTGCATCGCCATGTTCATCACGTCGGCCCCCAACCGCTTGCCTGCCAGTTCGAAACTGGCCTGCGTGCGGGTTGAGTTCTCAAAAAACATGTTGATCTGGGTCAGTCCTGCCAGCACGTCGGAATGCTTGGTCGACTGGCGGTTCATTTCGACATATTTTTCGGCCAGATCAAGGATGGCGGTGATATCGGATTGCGACAGATGCTCGATGCCAAGAAGGTGACGATGGGCGAAACGCATGGGCGGGCTCCTGTCTGACAATCGGGCCGCTTATAGGAAGCTGCGCGGGCAGAAGCAACCTAGGGATCGGTGCCCTCGGGCAATATCTCGCACCCGCCTTCGGGCAAGCAGCGCTCGCCCGGTTTGCACCATTTGCCATAGCCGCAGTCGATCGCCCTGACGGGCACGCAGCCCTGGTTGCGCGAGCATTTGAAGCCGGGGCGGCATTGCGAGCCGGTTTTTTCGCACAAGTACCAGCCGGGGCGCGAGCAGCCGCCCTGCGGCAGGCAATAGGTGCCCGAGACACAGCTGCGCCCATCGGCGCACTGCGTCTGAAGGTTGAAACCGGGGGAGGGGGTGGGATCGAATTCGGGCGTCAGCGGCTCGCATTCCCCGCGCCCGTTGCAGAAACTGCCGCCCGGGCAGTCGAGGCGCGAGCGGCATTTATTCGCCCCCGCCGGCGCACAGCGGGTGCCCCCGGCCACGCAGCGTTCGAACGGGCCGCAGCTGCGGCCGCCGCCGCAATAGGTGCCGCCCAGCGGGATGCAATGGTTGTCAAAGCTGCATCGCTGCCCGCCGGAACAGCAGCGGCTGCCGCAGGCGAACTGGCCCCCTCGGCACTGGTCGCGTTGGGTGTTGATCTGGGCAAATCCGGGCTGGCCGCTGGTGACGGCAAACAGCACTCCGATCAGAAGGAATCGCAAAACTGACAGCATGAATGCGCCCATGGTCGGTGCGACCCGGTGCCATGGCAAGGTCTATTCGCTTTCCCTCGGTCAAAAGGTGGTTAGATTGAAAGGCATGGAATCGGCTTTGGATTATCACACCGCGCGGGCGCTGCTGGACTGGCAGATCGAACTGGGCGTCACCGATGCCATCGGCGATGCGCCGGTGGATCGATACGCGCTGCCGGATACCGCGCCCAGGCCGAAGAAGTCGCAGCCTGCACAGGCGGCACCGGCAAAGCCTGAGCAGGTTGATCCGGTTGCGGTCGCCCGGCAGGCGGCGCGCGAGGCGGGTTCGTTGGACCAATTGCGCGCGGCGATGGATGCGTTCGCGCATTGCGAGTTGAAAAAGGGCGCACGGCAGTTGGTCTTTGCCGACGGCACACCGGGCGCGCGGGTGATGATCATTGGCGAGGCTCCGGGCCGGGACGAAGACCGCGAGGGCAAACCCTTTGTCGGCCGGGCCGGGCAGTTGCTGGACCGGATGCTGGCGGCGATTGATCTGGATCGGCGCGAAAATGTCTATATCACCAATGTTCTGCCCTGGCGGCCGCCGCAAAACCGCGACCCCAAGCCGGAAGAGATCGGCATGATGAAACCGTTTCTGGACCGCCACGTGGCTCTGGCGAAACCGCAGATTCTGGTGGTGATGGGCAATATCTCTTGCCAGGCGGTGCTGGGCAAACGCGGCATCACGCGGCTGCGCGGGAATTGGGATCAGGCGCTGGACCTGCCGGTGATCCCGATGTTCCATCCCGCATACTTGCTGCGGCAACCTCAGATGAAGCGGCAGGCCTGGGCGGACTTGTTAGAATTGCGGGCACGGCTGGAGGCGGCGCGATGAGGATACTGGCCTTCTCCGACCTGCACATGGCGCGCAACCGGGCCGCTGATCTGGTTGCGGCCAGTGCGGATGCCGATCTGGTGATCGGAGCCGGAGACTACTGCAACATGCGGCAGGGTCTGGACGAAGCGATGGCGATGCTGTCCGGCATCTCGGCCCCGCTGGCGCTGGTGCCGGGCAACGCCGAAAGCGCCGGAGAGCTAGCCGATGCCGCGCCCGAGGGGGTGCACGTGCTGCACGGCTCGGGCATGACCATCGACGGCCTGCGCCTGTTCGGTCTGGGATATGGCGTGCCGGTCACGCCGTTCGGCGACTGGTCCTGTGACCTGACCGAGGCGGAAGCGACCGAAATGCTGGATCGCTGCGACGGTGCCGATGTGCTGATCGTGCATTCCCCGCCCAAAGGCCATGGCGATACCACATCGCAGGGCCAGTCGGTTGGCTCGGTCGCAGTGCGCGATGCGGTGGAACGGATACAGCCCGCCTTTGTGTTCTGCGGTCATATCCATGACAGCTGGGGCTATCGCGGCACCTTGGGGCGCGCGCAAATTGCCAATCTTGGCCCCAAGATACATTGGTTCGAGGTCCCCTCATGATCGAAACGGTAACGCTGCTGGCTTTTGTGCCAGCTGCTCTGGCGCTGAGTTTTACCCCAGGCGCGGATATGATGTTCTGTTTCGGGCAGGGGCTACGGTCCGGCGCGAAACCGGCGCTGGTGGCCAGTGCCGGTGTCTCGACGGGTTTGATGATCCACGTTCTGCTGGCCGGGCTGGGGCTGGGCGCGGCTGTGTCTGCCGTGCCCTGGCTGTTCGATGTGATCCGCTGGGTGGGTGTGGCTTACCTGCTGTATCTGGCCTGGGGCGCGATCCGGAACGGAGCCGTTTCCGGCGACGCACCCACGAAACCCGCGCATTTTGCCTTTCGGGATGGGCTGGTCGTCAACCTGACCAATCCCAAAGTCATCCTGTTCGTGCTGGCCTTCATTCCGCAATTCGTCGATCCCTCGGTTGGTCCGATCCTGCCGCAGTTCCTGATCCTCGGTGCCATGATTGCGCTGAGCGGGTTTGTGGTGAACGGGCTGGTGGGCATTTTTGCGGGCGGGGCCGGGCGGGTGCTGATTTCGAACCCGCGCGCCTCGCGGATCATGGGCTGGGTCACGGGGGGCATCTTTGCCGCGCTGGCGGTCCGGCTGGCCATCATGGAAAGGGCCTGATGCAGATGTCGCGCATCGACGAAAGCATGGAGTTCATACCGGTCCGGATCGCCGTTCTGACCGTGTCCGACACCCGCTCGCTGGCCGAAGACCGCTCGGGGCAGACGCTGGTGGACCGGATCGAACGCGCGGGGCATGCCGTGGCCGATCGCAAGATCATCCCCGATGAACGAGCGCAGATCGCCGACCAGCTAAGGGTCTGGATCGCGGACCCTGAGATTGACGTTGTGATCTCGACCGGCGGCACCGGATTGACCGGGCGCGACGTGACGGTCGAAGCCCATCGCGACGTCTATGAAAAAGAGATCGAGGCGTTCGGAACCGTGTTCACCATCCTGTCGATGGAGAAAATCGGCACCTCCGCCGTGCAGTCCCGTGCCACCGGCGGTGTTGCGGGCGGCACCTATCTGTTCGCGCTGCCCGGCAGCCCCGGTGCCTGCAAGGACGCCTGGGACGGGATTTTGCAGAAACAGTTCGATTACCGCCACCGTCCCTGCAATTTTGTGGAAATAATGCCCAGATTGGACGAACACCTGCGACGGAAGTAGACTGGTCGTACGTTCAACATCTTATAACCGCTTTGTGGCTTGGCATATTTCACCGTCCGGCTACATTTTGCGGAAGGCAGCATATTGCAACCGGGGTTAGTGGTTAATGCGATTCTTGCGGCAAAGTCTTGTCGGTGTGTTTCTGGCGTCTCTGACGCTGGCGCTGCTGTTTGTTGCGGCGCAGATGATCATGGGGGCGGTACAGGATGTGCTGACCCGTGAAGACAAAGCGCCTGCGGCGCGGGAACGGATTTTCGCCGTAACCGTCAAGTCAGCCGAGCTGGAAACGGTCACGCCCCAACTTGAAGCCTTTGGCGAGGTGCAAAGCCGCCGCCGTCTGGAACTGCGCGCGGCGCTGGGGGGCCGCGTGGTCGCGCTGGCGGATGATTTTGAGGATGGCGGCACGGTCACGGCGGGCGAGGTTCTGGTCGAACTTGATCCGGCGGATGCGCAATCGGCGCTGGATCGTGCCAAATCCGACCTGCTGGATGCGCAGTTTGAAGAACGCGATGCCGAACGGTCGCTGCTGCTGGCGCAGGACGAGTTGAAATCCGCCGAGGCGCAGGCCGAACTGCGCCAGCGCGCCCTGCAGCGGCAGCGCGATCTTGAATCGCGCGGCGTCGGTGCGACGGCCAGCGTGGAAGAGGCGGAACTGGCGGCTGCGGTTGCCGAGCAATCGGTATTGGCCCGCAGGATCGCCCTGGCGCAGGCGGAATCCCGTGTCGATCAGGCAACCACCTTGCAGGCGCGCGCGGTGATCGCGCTCGAGGCCGCCGAACGGGATCTGGATGACATGACCGTCCGCGCAGGTTTTGGCGGAACGCTGACCGATGTCACGCTGGTCGAAGGGCGGCTTGTATCGGCGAACGAAAAACTGGCGGAACTTGTGGACCCGAACGCGCTGGAGGTCGCCTTTCGGGTGTCCACCGCGCAGTTTGTGCGGCTGCTGGACCCTGACGGCGCACTGATCAATGCGCCCGTCACCATCTCGCTGGAGGTCACCGGCACCGATCTGACCGCCACCGGCAGTATCAGCCGCGACAGCGGCTCGGCGGGAGAGGGGCAGACGGGCCGGTTGGTCTATGCCCGTCTGGACAGCGCGCCGGGGTTCAAGCCGGGGGATTTCGTGACGGTTACCGTGGAAGAGCAACCTCTGGACGCGGTGGTGCGCCTGCCGTCGTCGGTGCTTGATGCCTCGGGGACGGTTCTGGTGCTGGGCGCGGATGACCGGCTTGAGGTTCTGCCCGTGACCCTGATCCGCAGGCAGGGGGACGAGGTTCTGCTGCGCGGCGAAGGGCTGGAAGGGCGCGAGGTCGTGATCGGCCGCACGCCCCTGCTGGGAACGGGCATCCGTGTCCGCCCGCTGCGGACCGAGGCCAATGCCGGCGCGGACCCGGACATGGTCGAACTGTCCGACGAACGCCGCGCCGCGCTGGTGGCGCAGGTCGAAGCCAGCGAGCGTATGCCGCAGGATGTCAAGGCGCGGATGCTCGGGCAGCTGGAAGAGGCCAAGGTGCCCGCGTCGCTGGTCCGCACCATTGAAAACCGGGCCGGGGGCTAGCCGCCATGATGCGCGAGATCCCCGGCGCGGCGGGCGGCATCCTCAGCTATTTCACCCGGCACCGCACCGTCGCCAATCTGCTTTTGCTGGTCATGCTGGTTCTGGGGGCCGCGGCCATCCCCAACATGCGGGCGCAGTTCTTTCCCGATGTCATTCTGGAAGAGGTCAACATCAACATAAAATGGGACGGTGCCGGTCCCGAGGATGTGGACAATGGCGTCGTCCAGTTGCTGGAACCCGCCCTGCTTGCGGTCGAGGGCGTGAACTATTCCTACGCCACATCGCGCGAGGGGTCTGCCGAGATAAGCCTGGAATTTGAACCCAACTGGGATATGTCACGCGCGGTCGAAGATATCCGGACAGCTGTTGATGGCGTTACCGACCTTCCCGATGACGTCGAAGAACCGACCATTCGCCGCCGCGCATGGCGCGATCGCGTGACGGATGTGGTGATCGCAGGGCCGGTCGCGCCGGACCAGTTGGCCAAGTACACAGACGAGCTGATAAACCGCCTGTTTGATGCAGGCGTCACCCGCACCACGATCCGCGGCGTCGCCGCGCCGCGCGTCGTGGTCGAGGTGCCGACCGCACAACTGATCGCCAATGATATCGCGCTGTCCGAGATTGCTTCGGCCATCGCCGCCGAAGTCAATGCCAGCCCGGCAGGGGATGTCTCAGGGGCCAATGCCCGTATCCGCACCGGCGCGGAAAAACGCACCCCGGAAGAGATCGAAGGCATCGCCCTGCGCAACTTTGCGGATGGCTCCAAGCTGTTTGTCCGGGATGTGGCGCAAATTCGTGTCGAAGGTGTGAACCGCAACCGCAGCTATTTTGTCGGCGACAATCCGGCCATGTCGATCCGGGTTGACCGCTCGAACAGGGGCGATGCCATCGCGATCCAGCGCGCGGTCGAAGATGTGGTGGTCGACATGCAGGCCAGCCTGCCCGAAGGGGTCACGCTTGAACTGATCCGCACCCGCGCGCAGGCGATCACCGACCGTCTGAACATCCTGATCGACAACGGGCTGATGGGGCTTGGTCTGGTTGTTTGCCTGCTGTTTCTGTTCCTGAACGCGCGCATCGCGTTCTGGGTGGCCGCCGGGATTCCCGTGGCCATGTCGGCGGCGATTGCCTTCATGTATATCGGCGGTTTGTCGATCAACATGGTCTCGCTGTTCGGGTTGATCATCACCCTCGGCATCGTTGTCGACGATGCGATTGTGGTGGGCGAGCACGCGGATTTTCGGGCGCGCCGGTTGGGCGAACCACCGGTGGTCGCGGCTGAGCGCGCCGCCCGCCGCATGGCGATGCCGGTCTTTGCCGCCACGATAACCACGGTGATCGCCTTTTTTGGCCTGACGCTGGTCGGCGGCCGGTTCGGTGAGCTGATCCGTGACATTCCCTATACCGTGATCGCGGTGCTGATCGCCTCGCTGATCGAATGTTTCCTGATCCTGCCCAATCACATGGCCCACGCCATCGCGCATTCCGCGAAAGAACACTGGTATGACTGGCCCAACCGGGTGGTGAACCGGGGGTTCCGCTGGGTGCGCGACCACCTGTTCCGCCCCCTTATCGCCTGGGTCGTCTGGGCGCGGTATGTCGTGGTGGCGATGATGGTGGTCATATTGGCCAGCCAGGTCGCGCTGTTCATCCGGGGCGATGTGAACTGGCGGTTCTTCAACGCGCCGGAACGCGGCTCGGTCACCGGCAATTTCATCATGGCCGAGGGCTCGACCCGCGCCGATACGCTGGACATGATGCGGCAATTGCAGCGCGCGACCGACGAACTGGGGCAGATTTACGAAGACCGCCATGGCCGCAACCCCATCGACTATGTGCTGGCCGAGGTTGGCGGCAGCGCCGGATTTGGCCTGTCTGCGGCGGATGGCAAGGATTCCGATCTTCTGGGCGGCATTTCCATCGAACTGATCGACGCCGATCTGCGCCCCTATTCCAGTTTCGAATTTGTGGCCGAACTGCAGGAATTCGTGCCGCGCCATCCCAAGGTCGAACTGCTCAGCTTCCGGGGCTGGCGATCCGGTCCGGGGGGGGATGCCATCGATGTGGAGTTTTCCGGCGCGGATGTGAACACGCTCAAGGCCGCGTCCGAAGACCTGCAGGCCGAGTTGCTGAAATACCCCGAAGTGTCGGCGCTGGAAGACAATCTGGCCTATGACAAGGAAGAGTTTACCTTGGACCTGACCGCGCAGGGCGAAGCGCTGGGGTTCCGGATCGAAACGCTGGGCCGGGTGTTGCGGGACCGTCTGAACGGGATCGAGGCCGCAACCTTCCCAGACGGCCCGCGCAGCGCCGAGATTCGAGTGGAACTGCCCGGGGGGGAACTGACCGCCGATTTCCTTGAGCGGACCCTGATGCGTTCGCCCGACGGGGTCTATGTGCCGCTGGCCGATCTGGTCTCGGTCGAGCGCGAGGCGGGATTTTCCACCGTCCGCCGCGAAAACGGTCTGCGGGTGATTTCGGTGAATGGCGATATCTCCGAGGACAACCCCGCCCGCGCCGCGGAAATCGAACGTTCCCTGAACGAGGTGATCCTGCCCAACATCGCCGCTGAACGTCAGGTCGAATGGCGCATGTCCGGCCTGAGCGAGCAGGAGGATGAGTTCCTGTCCGAGGCCCGCACCGGCCTGATCCTGTGCCTGACCGGCATCTATCTGGTGCTGGCCTGGGTCTTTGCCAGCTGGAGCCGGCCGCTGGTCGTTATGGCGATCATCCCGTTCGGGCTGGTCGGGGCCATCTGGGGCCATTACATCTGGGATGTGCCGCTGAGCATGTTCACGGTCGTCGGCCTGCTGGGGATGAGCGGGATCATCATCAACGATTCCATCGTTCTGGTCACAACGATCGACGCCTATCAGAAAGAGCGTGGACTGGTGCCCTCGATTGTCGAAGGCACGGCTGACAGGTTGCGGCCCGTGATACTGACCACGCTGACCACGGTGCTGGGCCTGACGCCGCTTCTGTATGAGGGTTCGCAGCAGGCACAGTTCCTGAAACCGACGGTGATCACTCTGGTCTACGGCCTGGGCTTCGGAATGTTGCTGGTTCTGATCCTTGTGCCCGCGCTTCTGGCCATTCTCAACGATGTCTCGCGCCCGATGACCGCCATGCGCCGCGCGATGCGGGCGCCGGACCGGGTGGTGCAGGGATCGCTGGCCGCAACGGCGCTGGCGCTGATGCTGTGGTTCGGCGTGACGATGCTTTGGCCGTTGCTCACCGGCGCGCCGGTTGGTGTTCTGTCGGGGCTTTATGCCGGGGAAGACGGTATCGCGATTCTGCAAATGGGGCTGGGCGCATTTCTTGCGGGCGCGATTCCGATTGTGATTGTCAGTGTGTTGGCGTCGGGGCTGCTCTATACCCGCCTGCGGGGTCGCGCCGGGGCTTAATCCGCCAGGGCCCGTTGCAGCAGGTCGATCACCCGCGCGCTCATCGGCAGGTCCCCCTGCCGGATCTGGTCGATGGGAAACCAGCGGGCGTCCAGCGCATCGTCACCTGCGACAGGCGCTCCGCTTTCGTACCGGCAGGCAACCCCTACCAGCAGGTAATGAGAAACGACCTGGCCCGTTTCGTCAGATCGCAGCAAATCGAGATTGTCGAGGTAATGCGTGGCGGTTGCCGTGACCGAGGTTTCCTCGAGCAATTCCCGCTGCGCGGCCTGCAGGACGGTTTCGCCCCATTCTACATGGCCGCCGGGAAAGCCCCAAAGCCCGGCATCGGGCTGTTTGCTGCGTTGGACCAGCAATACCTGACCCCGATGCAGAACAACGGCCAATGCGCCGATCTTGGGGGTCTGGCTCATACGCTCAGCCTGCTGTGCAGCCCTGAATATCCACCGCGTGGTCCGAGCCCAGCACGGTGATGCGAATCTCGGACCGGTCCAAAGCGAATGGTCCGCCCGAGGCGCTGATGATCTCGGACCGCGCGATCAGCGTGTCGCCGCGCCGTTCGGTTTCGGGTTGCGAGGCCCAGAGCACCGGATTGCCCGGTTCGATCACCGCAACCTCGCGCCCGCCAGCAGAGGGCATGGTCACGCGGGCCTCGATCTGCATGCCGTCCTGAGTCGCGCTCAGATGGCAACTGGCCTGTTTCACCCGCGCCTCGCGCGCCGAAAAGGGCCGTTGCGCAAGTGCTGCGGCAATGGCCGGGTTGCGTCCGGCATCGGCATCCAGCGTGTGATCGAAGCCCAGACGTTCGGGAATGCACACATCCTTGCAGACACCCAAATCCATTTCGCCGCGCAGGCGCACGGGTTTGGCCGGGTTCCTGGGCGTGATCTCGACCGGCAGCACCAGTTGGTCTTCGTATCCGATCGATTGCAGGCCGTTCTGGTTGAAGATGTCCGGTGCTGGCCAGGTGATCGACACGTCACCGACATTTCCCGATCCGCTCCAGTCGAACTCGGGCGGGATACCGGCATCGCCGGGCGCGCGCCAATAGGTCTTCCACCCGTCTTTCAGGGTCAGCCGTAGCGCACCCAGATAGGTGCCGTTTGCGGTGCGGCCGCCATCCAGAATGTCCAGTTGCACAACACCATCCAAAGCCTGCGCCGACGCCGGTGCAGCAAAAGCGAAACAGGCCGTCAGCGCGGCGGCGGTGCTGTGCAGCAGTGTTTTCATACCCCATAAATGCGCGGTCCCGCCCCGGATTCCAAGTCACGTTCCGGTCACTTGAATGAAATCTGCCGAAATATCCCCTGCTCCCTTGCCAATTCCCTTGCCGCAGGGTCATTGTTGAGGGGAGTCTAAGAATGAGATGCCCCCATGGACCTGACCGGAAAACTGTTGATTGCGATGCCCGGAATGGGCGATCCGCGATTCGATCACTCGGTCGTCTACATTTGCAGTCACGGCGATGACGGGGCGATGGGGCTGATCATCAACAAACCCTCGGATCTGCGGATCAAAACCCTGCTGGGGCAGTTGAACATCGCCTGCCGGATCCCGGTGGTGGGCGAACGTCTGGTACATTTCGGCGGCCCGGTCGAGATGTCGCGCGGCTTTGTCCTGCACAGCGCGGATTACGAGGCGAACCTGCATTCGATGCAGATTTCCGACGATTTCAGCATGACCGCGACGCTGGATGTTTTGGAGGACCTGGCCGCAGGGCGCGGGCCGCTGAACTCGATGCTGACGCTGGGCTATTCCGGCTGGGGACCCAGCCAGTTGGAGGATGAGATCGCCATGAATGGCTGGCTGACCGCCGAGGCAAGCTCGAAGCTGGTGTTCGACGAACCCGACGATGACAAGTGGGAGGCCGCTTTGGCCACGCTGGGGGTCGATCCCCTGACGCTTTCCGCCAGCGCCGGGCGCGCCTGACTACCCGTCGCGCGGCGCTGCGGCGCGGCGCAGCCGGTCATTGATCGCAGCGCCCAATCCATGATCCGGGATAGGTGTCACCGCAATCGGGCGGCCCGTGGCATTCAGGCTGTGCAGCGCCGAGAACAGGTTCGCCGCGGCCTCGGGCAGATCGCTATCCGCTGACAGGTTGAGGTCGCAATCGACCGGGCCGAAGCCCAGCAGAACCTCATCCCCCTGCCGGGTTTCTGCGTTCAGCCGGACCGGCGCGTCGGGCGCGTAATGCGATTGCAACTGCCCCGGTGCCGTCAGCAGGTCCCCCGGCTGATGCGCGTGCAGGGGTGTTCCCAGCACCTCTTCGATCTGTTCCAGCGCCACGCCGCCGGGGCGCAGCAGGGCGGGTTCTCCGGCCAGGTCGACGATGGTGGATTCCAGCCCGACGCCGCAGGGTCCGTCATCAAGAATGGCGGCGATCCGCCCGCCAAGCCCGGCGCGGACATGGTCGGCGGTGGTTGGGCTGATCTGGCCCGAAGGGTTGGCGGATGGCGCGGCCACAGGGCCATCAAACTCGGCCAGCAACGCCCGCGCCGTGGGATGGGCCGGCACCCGGACCGCCAGCGTCCCGAGCCCCGCTGTCACCAGCGAGGACACGCCATGCCCTTCCCGCAAAGGCAGAACCAGCGTCAGGGGGCCGGGCCAGAAGGCCCGAGCCAATGCCTCGGCCTGATCCGACCATTGCACGAAACGTTGTGCCGCCTGAACCGAGGCGACATGGGCGATCAGCGGGTTGAAACTGGGCCGCCCCTTGGCCGCGTAAATCCCGGCCACCGCCTGACCGTTGCGGGCATCGCCGCCCAGCCCATAGACCGTCTCGGTCGGGAAGGCGACCAGCAGGCCCTGCCGCAGCAGGTCTGCCGCGCGCGCAATGCCGCCCGGATCGGCAGTGAGGTCGAGAGTACCGGTCAGGTTCATGGATCGTGACGCCGCGTTTCGGTTGCCTGCACCTTTGGGAAGGGTAGGTAATGGTTCCAAGCCTAAGTGCATACCGGTGCTGGCCGACGATTCCAAGCCCGTCTGCGCGACCCAATCAGACCGCCTTTTGAGGGAAGTCATGCCATACCGCGCCCCAATCCCTGACTACGAGTTTCTGTTCCGCAACGTGGTGGGATTCGATCAGGTCGCCGCCACCGAAAAATTCGCCGATGCCAGCCCGGATGTGGTCAGCGCGATCCTGAGCGAGGCTGGGAAACTGTCGGAAGAGGTTCTGGCCCCCCTGCAGCGCCCCGGCGATCTGGAACCGGCGCGGCTGGAAAACGGCATCCTGCGCTCGTCGCCGGGTTTTGCCGAGGGCTGGAAGGCCATCGCCGACGGCGGCTGGATCGGGATCAATGGCGATCCGCAATATGGCGGCATGGGGCTGCCGGTCTCGGTGACAACGGCGGTGAATGAGATGTTCGCGGGCGCCTGCCTGTCGCTGCAACTGGCCCCGCTGATGACCCAGGGACAGATTGAGGCGCTGGAACACCACGCCAGCGACGCGTTGAAAGAGCTGTATATTCCCAAGATGATAGCAGGCGAATGGACCGGCACCATGAACCTGACCGAAGCGCAGGCGGGGTCCGATGTTGGCGCGCTGGCGTCGCGGGCCGAGCCGAACGGAGATGGAACTTATGCGGTGACGGGTCAGAAGATATTCATCTCGTGGGGCGACAATGATTTCGCCGAAAATGTTTGCCATCTGGTGCTGGCGCGCCTGCCCGATGGCGTGCCGGGAACCAAGGGGATTTCGCTGTTTCTGGTGCCCAAGTTCATCCCGGAAGAAAACGGCAATCCCGGTGTGGCGAATGATCTGAAGGTCGTGTCGCTGGAACATAAGATGGGCCTGCACGGCTCGCCGACTTGCGTGATGCAGTATGACGGGGCGAAGGGCTGGCTTGTGGGCAAGGAACATGGCGGTATGGCGGCGATGTTCACGATGATGAACAACGCGCGTCTGGGTGTCGGCGGTCAGGGGGTTGGCGTGGCCGAAGGGGCCTATCAGCACGCGCTGGCCTACGCGACCGAGCGCAAGCAGGGCAAGACGGCGTCTGGCACGATCATCGACCATGCGGATGTGCGCCGGATGCTGCTTGAGATGCGCGCCGACACGTTTGCCGCCCGCGCGATCCTGCTGGCCAACGCGGCGGCCATCGACATGGCGCAAGCCACCGGCGATGCCGATTGGGTGGCGCGTGCGGCGCTGCTGACGCCGATCGGCAAAACCTTCGGTGCCGAGACCGGCATCCGCGTGTCCGAGACCGGCATGCAGGTGCATGGCGGCATGGGTTATGTCGAGGAAACCGGCGCCGCCCAGTATTGCCGCGATGTTCGTGTAACCGCGATTTACGAGGGCACCACCGGCATTCAGGCGATGGACCTGGTCGCCCGCAAGATGATGGACGGGGGCGAGGCGGCCTCGCGCCTGTTGGACGAGATCGAAGATCACGCCGAACAGGCCCGCGCCACCATGCCCGATCTGGCCGGTCCGGTTTGGGAGGCGACCGAGTCCCTGCGTGAAGCGACCGAATGGCTGATCGCGCAGGACGATCTGAACGACCGCTTTGCCGGTGCGGTGGCCTATCTGCGGGCCTTCGCGCGGGTGCTGGGCGGGCATTACCATCTGGTCTCGGCGCTGGCCGACCCGGATGGCCCGCGCGCGAAGCTGGCGCGGTTCTACATCAATGCCCTGCTGCCCGAATATTCCGGTCTGCTGGCACAGGCGCAAACCGGTGCGGGGGACTTGTTCGCGCTCAGCCCTGATGAGTTGGTCGCATGACGGGCCCGCAACAAGGAGCGATCCGGTATCCTTGGCCCGAGGCCCCCTCGGGTGCCGAGGCGGTCGAGATTGCCGAAGGCGTGCTGTGGATGCGGCTGCCCCTGCCGATGGCGCTGGATCACGTGAATATCTACGCGCTGGATGACGGCGATGGCTGGACGGTCATCGACACCGGTATCTCGACCAAGAAGTCCCGAGGACTGTGGGAGCAACTGCTGTCAGGCCCGCTGGCGGGCAAGCCGGTGAACCGCGTTGTGATCACCCATCACCACCCCGATCACGTGGGCAATGCCGGTTGGTTTCAGTCCGAACACGGGGCCGAACTGGTGTCCAGCCGCACCGCCTGGCTGTTTGCGCGGATGCTGACGCTGGACGTGCAGGACAGCTGGCCGCAGGAAACGCTGGAATTCTATCGCGGTGCCGGTATGGACCCGGACATTCTGGCCAAGCGGATGGCCGACCGCCCTTTCAACTTTGCCGACACCGTCTATCCGATGCCGCTGGGTTTCACCCGGATCAAACAGGGCGATGTGATCCGCATGGGCGGGCGCGACTGGGACGTTCACATGGGCAACGGCCACGCGCCCGAACACGCAACCTTCTGGAGCCGCGACGACAATCTGGTGCTGACCGGCGATCAGGTCATCAGCTCGATCAGCCCCAATCTGGGCGTTTACGCGACCGAGCCGATGGCCGACCCGGTGACCGGCTGGCTGGAAGCCTGCGAACGGCTGAAGCTGATGGCCCGCGACGATCATCTGGTTCTGGGCGGCCACAAACTGCCCTTCACCGGGCTGCCCCTGCGGATGCAGCAGCTGATCGACAATCACCACGGGGCTCTGGCGCGCCTGATGGACGATCTGGACAAGCCCAAAGCGGCGTCCGAGTGTTTCCTGCCGCTGTTCAAACGCACCATCAGCGAAGGCGAATATGGGCTGGCGCTGGTCGAAGCGGTTGCACACCTGAACCATCTCTACCACATTGGGTCTGTCACCCGGACGCAGCGCGCGGACGGGGCTTGGGAGTTTCAGCGCAAAGGGTAAAGCGATGCAGGACCAGATCGAAACCTCGGCCGAGGCCGCCGAAGCCGCCGCCCTGCCACGCTGTTACGAGGTTCATGCCAATCCCGACGCCGAATCCGGTGCCAAGAACCTGCCCGGCCCACTGCAAAAGCCGGTGGAAACCAAAAGCCCGGCCCAATGGGCCTATGAACGTCTGATCCTCTATATCCAGAATTTCGAAAAGACGCTGGACGGCGATCATGAGGTCGCAATGGGATTCACCGGCGGCGATGCGGGCGTCATGCGGATCGAGGGGATGGGCTATTTCGACCCCGATGTGATTACCTTTTACGGCTCTGACGGATCGGGCGCGCGGACGCAACTGGTGCAGCATGTCACCCAGTTGAACGTGATGCTGCGCGCCCTGCCCAAATCGGTCGAGGACAAGCCCGCCAACCGCATCGGCTTTCGTCTGGCTGCCGATCTGGAAGAAAGCTGACTTGCAATTCACGCTTTCGCAGCCTTGAATGAGTGAACCATTCAGGAGGCCGCGCGCGTGACCAGTTTCTCAGCCGTTACAAATGCCTATGCCCGCGCCTGGCGGCGGCGGTGGGTGTTTGTTCCGATTTATCTCGCCGTGCGCCTGCTGCTGATCGCGCTGATCGCGCCGGGTGTGGCGGTGGCTGTCAATCTGGCGGTGTCGCTTTCGGACCAGACGGCCCTGACGGATCAGGACATCGCGATGTTCATCCTGTCGCCGGTGGGCTTTGTTGCGGCCATCGTCGTGCTCAGCCTGTTTCTGCTGGCCGAGGTCTTTGTCTTCTCGGTCATGGCCGGGTCGCTGCGGATGGGCGAATCCGATCCGTGGCGCGCGGGCAGTTCCGCCATCGGTCTGATCCTGTCGCGCCTGCCTGCGCTGTTTGGTTTTGCGGCGCGGTTCATCCTGCGGGTGCTGCTGCTGGCGCTACCTTTTCTGGCGGTGGCGGGGCTGATCGCGTGGTGGACACTGACCGAATATGATATCAACTACTACCTGACCTTCCATCCGCCCGCTTTCTGGGTGGCCGTCGGTCTGATCGGCGCGGTGGCGCTGGTGATGGCCTGGGTGCTGATCCGCAGGCTGTCGGCCTGGGCGCTGGGCCTGCATCTGGTGCTGTTCGAAACCATCCACCCGGCCCATGCTTTCAACATCAGTGCCCAACGGATGGAGGGTAGGCGCGGGCGTCTCAAGGTTCAGCTGGTTCTGTGGCTGGTCCTGCGCCTTGTCATTGCTGCCGGTATCGCGTGGATCGCCGGGCTGCTGTTTGCCCTCGTACCGCTGCAGGGGGCCAGCCATCTGCGGCTGGCGCTGATCTACAGCTTGCTGGTTGCGGGCCTGTGGTCTTTGGCCGGGTTGGTTCTGGCGGCCACGGCGCTGGGGGCGCTGGCGGTGCTGCTGGACCGGTTCTTCGAGATCAGGACAGAAGAACCCCCGCATCCCGAACCGGGGCAGTTGGGGGTTCCGCTAGTTGTGGCGGTCGGGCTGGCGCTGGGGGCGCTGGTGATCGGCGGGGTGTTCAGCCATCAATTGCTGGAACGCGTGCAGGCCCCCGACCACGCCGAGGTCATCGGCCATCGCGGCGCGGCGGCGCTGCGGCCGGAAAATACCATGGCCTCGGTCCTGAAAGCCATTGAAGACGGCGCCGACTGGGTCGAGATCGACGTGCAGGAAACGGCGGATGATGTGGTTATCGTCGCCCATGACAGCGATTTCATGAAGCTGGCCGGTGTGAACCTCAAGGTCTGGGACGCCACGATGGCGGATGTGGCCGAGATCGATATCGGCAGCTGGTTCGGCCCCGAATATGCCGATGAACGCACGCCTACATTGCGTCAGGTGCTCGAGGCCGCGAAGGGCCGCGCCAAGGTGATCATCGAACTGAAATATTACGGCCATGATGTCGATCTGGAAATCCGCGTCGCCACGCTGGTCGAGGACCTGGGCATGCAGGACGAGATCGCCACCATGTCGCTGAAATACCCTGCGGTGCAAAAGATGAAGGCGATCCGCCCCGACTGGCGCGCAGGTGTTCTGGCGGCCACGGCGGTCGGCGATCTGTCCGGCCTTGAGGGCGATTTCGTGGCGGTGAACGCGGCAACCGTGTCGCCGGGGCTGATCCGGCAGGTGCATGAGGCGGGCAAGGACATCTATGTCTGGACGGTGAACGATCCGCTGCAGATGTCGGCCATGGCCTCGATGGGCGTGGACGGTCTGATCACCGACCGCCCCGCCATGGCCAACGAGGTTCTGCGCGTGCGCGCCGAAATGGGCCCGGCCGAGCGGCTGTTGCTGTGGCTTGCCACCACGTTTGGCCTGCAGGTCGATACCGAGGCGATGCGCGATGAAAGCCCCTAGGCTGGCGCTGCTTTTGCTCGGCCTGTCTGCCCCGGTATCGGCGCAGGACTTTATGCGTGGGGTTGAGATGCCCGCGCACAGGGCGCTGATCGCGCAACGCGGTGAGGCCGAGCTGATCCCGTTTGAAACCGATGGCTGCTCGGGCGGCCTGTCGGCCAGTTGGCGCTGGGTCGCAGACACCTTCCCTCAGATCGGAGAACTGTATCAGGCGCATCCGCCGTGGGAGGAGTGCTGCGTGATCCATGACCGCGCCTATCACAATGCAGGCGGTGCATCGCGGGCGGAAGACAGCTATGACGCCCGCCTGACTGCCGATGAAGCCCTGCGATCCTGTGTCAAAGCCCATGGCGAAACCCATGCGGACGACTATGCGACCCGCTACGACATGACCCCGGACCAGATTCGCAACGTGCATTCCCTGACCGCCGACGCCCTGTACGGCGCTGTCCGCTTTGGCGGGGGGCCCTGCAGCGGCCTGCCGTGGCGCTGGGGGTTCGGCTATCCGGGATGCTCGGTCTTTGGCGAACGTGGCCCTGCGCGCGAATGACGTGGTGACAGGCCCCGGATTTTCCATTATCCAACAGATCAAACACGCGAATTAGGAATCTTCGACTCATGGCTGAACACAAGCACGGCGAAATGGACATCACGGTTCAAACCAAAACCTTCAATGGCTTCATCAAGGCCACAACCTGGTGCGTGGTTTTCATCGCCTTCCTGTGCCTGTTCCTGGCGGTTTTCGCGTCCTGAGCCAAAACGGGGGCAGCCGTGTTCCGTATTCTGATTGCCTGCCTTCTGGCGGCCACACTGGCAGGCTGCGCGGGTTCGAGCCGCCCGCAGGCGGATCAGTCTGAAATAACGGCCCGGTCTTACCGCGATCCCGGCCCCTCGACCCTGACGCTTTATACGATGATCAACACGCGCACCGGCTCGGGCGCGCATACCTCGTTGATGATCGGTGGCAGCGAGCGGGTGATTTTTGACCCCGCAGGCTCGTTCCGGGCGGATGTGGTTCCGATGAAGGACGATGTTCTTTACGGCATCACCCCCGCGGTCGAGCGCGCCTATCGCAGCGCCCATGCGCGCGAGACGCATTATGCCCGCATCCAGACCATCGAGGTTTCGCCGCAACAGGCCGAGATTGCGCTGCAACTGGCGAAACAGTCCGGGCCGGTTGCCGGGGCCTATTGCGCGAACTCCACCGCCCGCCTGTTGCAGCAGGTGCCGGGGTTTGAAGAGATCGACGTGACCTTCTACCCGGTCAAACTGTCCAAGCAATTCGGGCAGCTTCCCGGTGTCGTGACCGAGGAATATCGCGAGAACGACGATGCGGACCTGCAAAAAGGTCTGGCGGCGAACAACGTGCGGCTCAATCAGCTGGATGCGTCAGCCCAGTAGATACAACAGTCCGTAAAGCGCCCCTGCGCCGCTGAAAATCGCGGCCAGAACGTTCTTTGTGATCAGGCCGACCCCCAACGCAACTGCCGCAGCCGCCATGCGCGGCACATCCGGCTGGCCATCCGTGGCCGAGGGCCAGACCACCAGCGGCGCGATCAGTGCGGGCAGGATCGCAACTGCGGTATAGCGCAGATGGCGCAGCAGCCAGGGCGGCATCGGGCGGTCTCCGACCAGCCCGATGAAGGTGAACCGCAGGGTGTAGCTGCCAACTGCCAGACCGGCGATGATGATCCACATGGTGGTCGGGTCGATCTGTGTCATGTCTTTTGCCGCTCCAACATCAATTCGGTCTGTGCGCCTGCAACCATGCCCGCCGCGCCTGCGATCAGCAGGCCCAGATTGAACGGCACGCCAACGGTCAGCAGCGCGACAGCGATAGCGACCAAAGCAGCCACCACATGGGCCAAACTCCGCATCATCGGACCGATCATGGACAGAAAGGTAATCGGCAGGGCAAAATCCAGCGCCCAGCTTTCCGGGATCTGTGTCCCCAGCACGGCCCCCAGATAGGTGGCCAGCATCCAAAGCGGCGTGATCGGCGTGACCGAGCCGACGAAATAGGCCATGCGCTGCGGCACGGTCATCTCGGGCTCTTTCTCGAACCGCACGATGGAACTGGCGTAAGACTGGTCCACGATCAGATAGGCCGCGCAGGCCCGCTGCCAGAACGGCGCCGCCCCCAGATAGGGCGTCAGCGAGGCCGAATACATCGCGACCCGCAGATTGACCGCAAGCGCCGAGATCAACACGATCACCGTGGGCGTGTTGTCCTGCAAAAGCTGCAGGGCGGTGAATTGCGCGGCCCCGGCAAACACGGTGGCCGAAAACGCCATGGTCTGGACGATGTTCAACCCGGCCTCGGTCGCGAACACGCCGAACAGCATGCCAAAGGGAGCGGCCACGAAGATAAACGGCGTGCCGTCCCGAAAACCCTTCCAGAAGTATGACTTGGATGTGGCAGAGGCCATGGCTAAATCCTATGGTGACGGCAGCAGCAGTAGCGGTCTTGGGAAAGGGTTGCAATTGGCCACGGAATTGGATGTCTCGGATTACATCATCGCCCCCGATCCCGGAGCGGCCCGTCTGACCCGCGCGGTCGACGGGGTGGACCAGAATGGCGAGGTCAGCCACATCTCGGTGGTTGAGGAGCGCCCGCTGACGATTTTCCTGAACGCGCAGGAAATCGTGACCGCGATGACCATCGGCGATTACCCCGAATATCTGGCGCTGGGCTTCCTGCGCAATCAGGGCATGTTGCTGCCGGATGATAAGATCACACGCGTCGATTACGATGACGATCTGGAAACCGTGGTGGTGCGCACCGCGCGCGAAACCTCGTACGAGGACAAGCTGAAAAAAAAGACCCGCACCAGCGGCTGCGCGGTGGGAACGGTGTTCGGCGACATGATGGAGGGGCTCGAGGATGTGCGCCTGCCGCAGGTGCAGGTGCGCACCTCGTGGCTGTATGATCTGGCGGCGAAAATCAACCGCACTCCGTCCCTGTACCTTGAGGCCGGGGCGATCCACGGCACCGTCCTGTGCCATAAGAGCCGCCCGCTGGTCTATATGGAGGATGTGGGCCGCCACAATGCCGTCGACAAGATCGCAGGCTGGATGCTGTCCGAGGGTGAGGCGGCGGCGGACAAGATTTTGTACACGACCGGCCGTCTGACATCCGAGATGGTGATCAAGACAGCGACGATGGGCATTCCGGTTCTGGCATCCCGCTCGGGCTTCACCGCCTGGGGCGTGGAAATCGCGCGCGAGGTCGGCCTGACCCTGATCGGCCGCATGCGCGGGCAAAGGTTCGTGTGCCTGTCGGGCGAGGACCGGCTGGTGAGGGATGTCGATCCGGCGAGCGTGGCGGTTGAGGATAAGAAACACAGGCGGAAGAGTGCGGGATGACTTTGGACACACTCTATATCCTTGCTCTCGCTATTGTTTCGCTTGGCATTCTTCCGTTGTATTTTTTGTTTCTGCGCAGCTTTGGACGCAGCAGGCGAGCAGTTGTTGAAGGCATGGCTGAATTGGACAGCGACACGCTCAATCGATTGGGATGGACGCCAAGGGAATACATCGGGGTCTTCGATTTGCGTACTCCGTTTCAATTGGGCTGGCAGTCATGGGGATTAATGACGCAACAGCAAAACGTGGCGCTTCAGCGGGTCATTTTGCACGGGTTGCCCGGTGTTGCAGGCTTGTCCGACGATACTCAGAAAGCAGCACGCCGGTATCGGCGCTTTATGCTGTTCATTGGTATTTTTGTTGTGCTCTTCTTTGTTCCGTCTTTCATCGGTCTGAGTCGCTCGATTGCAGAATTCACAGGAACACCAAGAGGATTGTGGTACGCTCTGTTTTGTGTATGCATCCTCATCTGCGCTTTTTTGCCAACTGAGAAATTCCGAAAATGGCCGGAATTTGAGGTCCACACATGACCCGCCCCCTCGGCATAATCCTCGCAGGCGGTCTTGCCACCCGGATGGGTGGCGGCGACAAGGGGCTGTTGCAGCTTGGCGGGCAAAGCCTGCTGGGCCATGTGATAGACCGGCTGGCCCCGCAGGTGGACGCTCTGGCGCTGAATGCCAATGGCGAGCCAGAACGATTTGCGGATCTGAACCTGCCGGTGATCGCGGATTCGGTCGAAGGGTTCGCGGGCCCTCTGGCCGGGGTTCTGGCGGGGCTGGATTGGGCCGCGCAGGAAGGGGCCGATTGCATCGTCACAGCCGCCGCCGACACGCCGTTCTTTCCGCGCGATCTGGTGGCGCGTCTGGTGGATGCCGCCCAGGGGCAGACCCATCCGCTGGTGCTGGCGACGACCCCGCGCACCGGGGAAGAGGCGCTGAAATCCGGCGGCGGCAAGCGGGTCAACCGGCATCCGACCTTTGGTCTCTGGCCCGTGGCGCTGCGCGATGATTTGCGCGCCGCCCTGAACGATGGGCTGCGCAAGGTGGTGCTGTGGACTGACCGGCATGACGGGCGCGAGGCGCTGTTTGCGGCAGACCCGTTCGATCCGTTCTTCAACGTCAACACGCCCGCCGATCTGGAACGGGCGCAAAGACTGCTGGAGCAGGCATGAGGGTCTACGGCGTCACCGGCTGGAAAAACGCGGGCAAAACCGGGTTGATGGAACGTCTGGTGGCCGAGATATCCGGGCGCGGATTCTCGGTCTCGACCGTCAAACATGCCCATCACGCTGTCGATGTCGATCAGCCGGGCACCGACAGCTATCGCCACCGGGCTGCGGGGGCGCGTGAGGTGCTGTTGGCCTCGGGCCAGCGCGTCGCGCTGATGCAGGAGCTGCGCGGTGCCCCCGAACCGACGCTGGATGCGCTTCTGGCACGGCTGTCTCCGGTCGATCTGGTGCTGATCGAAGGGTTCAAACGCGAAGACCATCCCAAGGTCGAGGCGTTTCGCGCCGAAGCCGGAAACCCGCTGATCGCGGGCAGCGATGCGACGGTCCGCGCTGTGGCCAGTGATACACCGCTGGATCTGCACGTCCCGGTTTTCGATCTGAACGACACCGCTGCCATCGCGGATTTCATCCTTCAGGAGGTCGGATTATGAGCACACCTGACATCGCCCCGCCGCCCTTGCGCAACGATTGTTTCGCTCTGCCTGCGGGGGTGAACTGGACCCCGGTGGATGACGCGCTGGCCCTGCTGCGCGACAGGTTGCGCGTGGTGACAGGTATTGAGACGGTTGCGCTGCCACAAGCTATGGGCCGTGTTCTGGCCGAAGATGTGATCGCGAAACGGTCAAACCCGCCGCTGCCCAACAGCGCGGTGGATGGGTACGGCTTTGCCGGGCGCGCGCCCGAGGGTGCGCAGGTGATGCCGCTGGCCGAAGGGCGCGCCGCCGCCGGTGTCCCGTTTGACGGCGAGGTCCCTGCAGGTTTTGCGCTGCGGGTGCTGACCGGCGCGGCGCTGCCAGCCGGGGTGGATACGGTCATTCTTGAGGAAGACGTGACCCTGAAAGATGGGCATATCGCCTTCAACGGCCCTCTGAAGCTCGGGGCAAACGCCCGTGATGCCGGGGAAGACGTGGCCGAGGGCGACGCAGCGCTGCCCGCTGGCCGCCGGTTGACCCCCGCCGATCTGGCCTTGCTCTCGGCCATCGGCGTGGCAGAGGTTTCGGTGCGCAAACCGTTGCGCGTGGCGGTTCTGTCCACCGGTGACGAATTGGTCGAACCGGGAGAGGCCGCCGGGCCGGGGCAGATTTATGACGCCAACCGCCCCATGCTGTTGTCTCTGATAAAGCGCATGGGATTTGTCCCGGTCGATATGGGCCGGGTGGCCGATGATCGTGAAACTCTGCGGGCACGGCTGGACGCGTCGGCTGAGCAGGCGGATGTGGTTCTGACCAGCGGCGGTGCCTCGGCGGGGGATGAAGACCATGTTTCGGCCCTGTTGCGGCAGGCCGGGGCGATGCAGGAATGGCGCATCGCGCTGAAACCGGGCCGTCCCCTGGCGTTGGGCCTGTGGGCGGGCACGCCGGTATTTGGCCTGCCGGGAAATCCGGTGGCGGCCCTGGTGTGCACTCTGATCTTCGCCCGCCCGGCTCTGGGCCTGATGTCGGGCGAAGGCTGGTCGGAACCGCAGGGGTTCGACGTTCCGGCGGCGTTCGAGAAGCGCAAAAAGCCGGGGCGGCGGGAATACCTGCGGGCGCGCATCCGCGATGGTCGGGCCGAGGTGTTCCATTCCGAAGGATCGGGCCGGATCAGCGGCCTTAGCTGGGCCGAGGGGCTGGTGGAAATCGAGGACGGCGCGCGGGATATAGAACCCGGCGACATGGTGCGGTTTCTGCCCTATGGCAGTTTCGGTCTGTGACCGTCACCGTATCGCGCGGGTTCAGCCCGGCAGAGCGGCCCCTGGCGGCCAAACTGTTCTGGCAGGCGTTTTCGGCCAAGCTGAACAGGGTGATGGGGCCGGATGAAAAGGGTATCGCTTTCTTTGAACGCGCCCTGAATCCGGACTTTGCGCTGGTTGCGCGCGACCCGGATGGCGCCATGCTGGGACTGGCGGGGTTCAAGACCAACAAAGGCGGGTTGGCCGGGGGCAGCATGTCCGATCTGGCAGCCGTTTATGGCTGGTTCGGCGCGTTGTGGCGTGCGGCGGTCCTGAGCGTTCTTGAACGGGACCTGCAGCCCGGTGTGTTCCAGATGGACGGCATTTTCGTCGCGGCAGAGGCGCGCGGGCAGGGGGTGGGCACCGCCCTGCTGACGGCCATCAAGGCCGAGGCGCGCCGAACCGGAGCGACGCAGGTGCATCTGGACGTGATCGACTCCAACCCCCGTGCGCGCGCCTTGTACGAGCGTGAGGGGTTCCGGGCCATCGGTCAGGAACAGACCGGCCCGTTTCGGTACATTTTCGGCTTCAGCAGCGCCACGAAGATGAGTTGTGCGGTCACGCGGGACTAATCGAAGGTCCCGGCCACACGGCCCAGCAGCATGAAGGCACGGGCGGTTCGCGTCTCACCCAGCGCCGTAAGTTCGCTGTCGCTGGCATCCGGCTCGAACTCGACAATCATGTTGTCGAAGCGGCGCAGAAAGTGATGCGCGGCGTCGCGAAAGATCGGGTCCTGTTTCATCCGCGCTGCCGTCAAAGCCAGCGACGACCGGTCGCGAATGCCGCCAAGGGCCGCGATCGAGCGGCCCCGCGCGCCTTGGGCAAACTGACGCCAGATCTCGGGCCGGGCCATGTCGGGGCGCAGGTCATCCATATAGATGCCTTCCTGACTGAGCAACGTCAGAACATCCTGCGAGGCCTGCACCAGTTGTGCGGCCTTCCGGTCTTTCAACGCCATTCGCAGGGCATTGAAGCCTTCGGTGTCCTTCTCGGTCTCGGGGAAATTCATCGCCCGGATGAAGATACCCGTTGTCAGCGGCGGCGCGATATCTTCGGCCGGAGTGCCCAGTTCCAGCGAGGTCTGGTCGTCCGTCGCAGACGCCCGGACACCCGCGGCCACCGGTTCATTGCGTTTGGTCGAAAACGTCGCCAGCGCGCTTTCGGTTTTCTTCGCAGCGGCGGCGATTTCATCCAGCTTCTTGGTCACAGCTGGCTCGGAGGTGCTGGCGGCGCGCTGCTGCTGGATGACATAGGCCTGCCGGATTGCGTCGATGGCGGTTTGCAGCCGCGCGCTTTCCTCGCGCATCACACGGCTGGCGCGCATGGCGGTGGCGGCGACCCAGATCATCGCCACCGGCATGAAAACGGCCAGAAAGGACACGACAAACCCGCCCTGTCCCTGACCGGGCAGGACCAGAAACACGACCGAGACGACCAGCCAGATCACGCTCAGCACCAGCGCCGCGATCTCGATCCCGGTCACGCTGGATTGCTTGGGACGATCATAGATGCCCAATGAGGTTGGCCGTTCACTTTCCGGGTCTGGGTTGGGCCCCGACATGACGCGCGCTCCGGGTCAGGCGTATTCGATATTCAGAACTTCATAGGACCGCACGCCGCCGGGGGTGCGCACCTCGACACTGTCGCCTTCATCCTTGCCGATCAGGGCGCGTGCCATGGGCGATTTGACGTTCAGCAGACCGTTTTCGATATTGGCCTCATATTCGCCGACGATCTGCCAGGTCTTTTCTTCGTCGGTATCCTCGTCGACCAGCGTCACCTTGGCCCCGAACTTGATCGCGCCCGACAGCTTGGCCGGGTCGATCACATCGGCCAGCGACAGGATGCCCTCAAGCTCTTTGATCCGGCCTTCGATGAAACCCTGCTTTTCGCGGGCCGAGTGATATTCGGCGTTTTCTTTCAGGTCGCCCAGTTCCCGAGCGGTTGCAATCGCTTCGATGATCGCCGGGCGCTCGACGGATTTGAGGTTTTTCAATTCCGCCTCGAGCGCGGCATTGCCCGCAGGCGTCATGGGAATCTTTTCCATATTCTTGTCGTCCACGCATAAATTGAGCCGCCCCGCCGCGTGGAAAGCGCCGGGGCGAAAGATGGGTCGTCAAATACCTGACCCAAATAGCGCGTGAAATGCAAGAGCCGACAAGACCCCGCCCGTTCAATTCGCGATTTAGCGCCGTCGTGGCGGCGGCGGTCGCCTGTGGCGTTGGCCCAACAGATCCCCGCGCCGCCATCTGTGCGCCTCGGTTCCAAGCCAGAGCAATTCAATCATATTGAACCACCTCGAACTCGATGCCGTTGTCATCGTCGAAATAGAACCGCCGGCCCGGCTCGTAATCCGCATGCGACTTGGGGGTGAAACCGGCCTCGATCACACGGGCCTCGGTCGCGTCGATGTCTTCGACCAGAACGCCCACATGGTTCAGCCCGCCGACGATGTCATAGCTGCTTTCGCCGGACTGTTTGGGGTTCTCGGGCGCATAAAGTGCCAGATAGGTGTGCTGGCTGCCCACATGTACAGTGTAGCCGCCCGCGATTGCGGGACCTTCCCAGCGGGTTTTCCAGCCAAACACCTTGTGCATCCACGCCGCCGAGGCCTGCGGGTCGCGGACGGTGAAATTGGTGTGTTCAAGCGTTGCCATCATGGGATCTCCCTTTTTCAACTTGAGATATGTCCCGACTCACCGTAATTTCTAAACCTAACTTTAGGTCAAGATGTTTTTTACGAGGGTCAGATGGCAGCTTCCGACGGATTATCCATCGGCGCGTTGGCGCAGCGGACGGGGTTGGCGGTTTCGGCCATCCGGTATTACGAGGCGCAGGGGCTGATCTCGCCCTGGCGCAACGCGGGCCGGCAGCGGCGCTACCAGCGCGCCGATATCCGGCGGCTGAGCTTTGTCATGATCGCCCAGCAATTCGGCCTGACCCTGCCTGAAATACGCGAGGTGCTGTCGGGCCTGCCCGGAAACCGCACGCCGACGCCGCAGGATTGGAAAAACATCAGCACCGGCCTGCGCGCCCGTCTGGATCAGCGAATCGATACTCTGATGCGGTTGCGCGACAATCTGGATAGCTGCATCGGTTGCGGCTGCCTGAGCCTGCCGAAATGCGCCCTTTACAACCCCGATGACCGTGCCAAATCCCATGGTAGCGGTCCCAGATACCTGATGGGCGATGCTCCCGAGGCATAACTGCCGCATTGCAGCAATGTTACGCCGTGTTTTGATTGACCAAGGTCTTTCCGACCATGTAATCAGCCGTGAAACAAAATTGCGCAGACCATGCGGTGAGAGCGCCAATTCGGAAAGTTAGCTAAGGAGCCCGCGATGGCCGAGATTGAACGCGAAGCGATGGAATACGATGTGGTGATCGTGGGCGCAGGCCCCGCGGGCCTGTCGGCGGCCATCCGTCTGAAACAGCTGGATGCGGACCTGAACGTTGTGGTTCTGGAGAAGGGCTCGGAAGTGGGTGCGCATATCCTGTCGGGCGCGGTTCTGGACCCCTGCGGGCTGGACGCGTTAATCCCCGACTGGAAGGAAAAAGGCGCGCCGCTGAACGTGCCGGTGCATGAAGACAACTTCTACATGCTGGGTGAGGCGGGAAAAATCCGCATCCCCAACTTCCCGATGCCGCCGCTGATGAACAACCACGGCAATTACATCGTCTCGATGGGCAATGTCTGCCGCTGGATGGCCGAACAGGCCGAAGAACTGGGCGTTGAAATCTTCCCCGGCATGGCGTGTTCCGAGATGGTCTATGGCGACAATGGCGAGGTCAAGGGCGTGGTGGCCGGTGTCTTCGGTCTGGAACCCGATGGGTCCTATGGCCCACAGACCGAGCCGGGCATGGAACTGCACGGCAAATATGTCTTCCTGTCTGAAGGCGTGCGCGGCTCGCTGTCCAAGGAAGTGATCGCCAAATACGACCTGTCTGCGGGCAAAGAGGTGCAGAAATACGGCGTCGGCATGAAAGAGATCTGGGAGATCGACCCGGCCAAGCACAAAGAGGGCTCGGTCACGCACACGATGGGCTGGCCGCTGGGCAGCAATGCGGGCGGTGGGTCGTTCATCTATCACCTTGAAAACAATCAGGTCTATGTCGGCTTCGTGGTGCACCTGAACTACAAGAACCCGCACCTGTACCCCTATATGGAATTCCAGCGCTTCAAGCATCACCCGATGGTGGCCGACCTGCTGAAAGGCGGCAAGCGCGTGGCCTATGGCGCGCGGGCGATCACCGAGGGCGGCTATCAGTCGATGCCCAAGCTTGTCGCGCCGGGCGTGGCGCTGCTGGGCTGTTCGGCGGGCATGGTCAACGTGCCGCGCATCAAGGGCAACCACAACGCAATGCTGTCGGGCAAGGCGGCGGCCGAGGCCGCCTTTGACGCCATCAAGGCGGACCGCTCGGGCGACGAACTGACCGCCTATGAGACCGACGTGCGCGACGGTGCCATCGGTGCCGACCTGAAAAAAGTTCGCAACGTTAAGCCGCTGTGGTCGAAATACGGCCTGACCGCATCCCTGATGCTGGGTGGTTTGGATATGTGGACCAACACGCTGGGCTTTTCGCTGTTCGGCACGGTGGGCCACGGCAAGAACGATGCGGATTCGACCGAAGAGGCCAGCAAGCACCAGCCCATCGACTATCCCAAACCCGATGGCGTGCTGTCATTCGACCGCCTGACCAACGTGTCCTTTGCCGCGACCAACCACGAGGAAAGCCAGCCCTGCCACCTGAAGCTGGCCGACCCCGAAATTCCGGTCAAAGTGAACCTGCCCAGGTTCGACGAACCGGCGCAGCGCTACTGCCCGGCGGGAGTATACGAGATGGTCGAGGATGAAGACGGTCCGCGATTCGTCATCAATTTCCAGAACTGCGTGCACTGCAAAACATGTGACATCAAGGACCCCAGCCAGAACATCACCTGGACCACGCCGCAGGGCGGGGATGGCCCGAACTATCCCAACATGTAAGCAAAATACGGGCGTTGGCAGGGTCGTGAAGGCTCTGCCATTGCCTCTTGTCTGCCAAAGCCCTAGCTTGTCGTTCAGACAACGATAGCAAGGCAGGATTTCGGTGGTTTCCCTGGTTCGTCGCGCGGCGCTGGCCGTGCTGCTCTCATCCTCAGTCGCAATGCCCGGATTTGCGGATACCGGGGCCGGGTCCTATCTGGCCGGGCGTCAGGCGATCTATGAAAGCGACTATACCGCAGCCGAAAGATACTATGCGCAGGCGCTGAAATTCGACTCGCAGAACGAAAAACTGCTGGAAAGCGTGCTTCTGGCGCGTCTAGCGCTGGGCGAGGTTCAGCGCGCCCTGCCGATTGCGCAATCCATCGAAGAGGCCGGTCTGAACAGCCAGCCTGCGCGCATGGTGATCTCGGCCAATCTGATCGCCGACGGGAAACTGGACGAACTGCTGGCACGCGACCCCGAAACGCAGGGCGTCGGGCCCCTGGTCGACGGGCTGATGATCGCCTGGGCCTATCTGGGGCAGGGCGAGATGACCAAGGCGATGGAGCAGTTCGATACTGTCTCCACCCAGGACGGTCTGCGCGAGTTTGCCCTGTATCACAAGGCGATGGCGCTGGCTTCGATCGGAGATTTCGAAGGGGCCGAGGCGATTTTTGCCGCAAATGACGGCGCGGTCGCCCAGTTCACGCGCCGCGCGGCCCTTGCCCGGTCCGAGGTCCTGTCGCAACTGGACCGCAACGAAGACGCGCTGGGTTTTCTGAACAAGGTTTTTGCGGCAGGCAATGACCCTTCAATCGACGATTATTCGGCGCGGCTGAGCGCGGGGGAAACCCTGCCTTTCACCCATGCCCGATCCGCGCAGGACGGCATGGCCGAGATTTTCTTTACCGTCGGTGCCGCGCTGAACACCGAAGCCTCGCATGACTATGTCCTGCTCTATACCCGCACGGCCAGCTTCCTGCGCCCCGATCACGTCGATGCCATCCTGCTGAGCGCCGAGTTGCTGGACGAGCTGGGCCAGAACGATCTGGCCGTCGCGGCGTATCGCAAGGTGCCGCCGGGCAGTCTGGATCATCACGTCGCCGAACTGGGCCGGGCCGAGGTTCTGGGCCGGTCCGGCAAAACCGATGCCGCCGTTGAGGTTCTGCAAAACCTTGCGGCGCAAAGGCCCGATCTTCCCAGCGTCCATGTCGCCCTTGCCGACCTGCAACGGCGGCAGGAAAACTATACGGCTGCGGTCGCCTCATACGACACAGCGATTGCCTTGACCGAAGAGGGCGCAACCGGCAACTGGTTCCTGCACTATGCGCGCGGGATCTGCCACGAGCGCCTCAAGAACTGGGACCAGGCCGAGGCCGATTTCCGCCGCGCGCTGGAGCTGAACCCGGATCAGCCGCAGGTGCTGAACTACCTGGGCTATTCGCTGGTCGAACGGCAGGAAAAACTGGACGAGGCGCTGAGCATGATCGAACGCGCCGTCGCCACCCGCCCGGACAGCGGCTATATCGTCGACAGCCTCGGCTGGGTGCTGTTCCGTCTGGGCCGCTATGACGAAGCGGTCGAGCATATGGAGCGCGCGGTGGAATTGATGCCGGTCGATCCTGTGGTGAACGATCATCTGGGCGATGTCTACTGGGCTGTCGGGCGCGGGCGCGAGGCCGAATTCCAGTGGAGCCGGGCGCTGTCCTTCATCGACCCCGAGGATACGGATGGCGAAGCCGACCCCGATCGCATCCGCCGCAAGCTTGAAATCGGTCTGGACGCGGTTCTGGCCGAAGAAGGCGCCGACCCGCTGAAGGTCGCCAATGGCAACTGAGGCCTTCGCGCCGGCCAAGATCAACCTGACCCTGCATGTGACCGGCCAGCGCGAGGATGGCTATCACCTGCTGGATTCGCTGGTTGTGTTTGCGGATGTGGGGGATCGGTTGGAGTTCACGCCGGGCGATCACCTGTCCATGTCCATCACCGGCGAACATGCGCCCGGTGTGCCTGACGATCATCGCAATCTGGTCTGGCAAGCCGCCGAAGCGGCGGGTTGGGCTGGCCACATCGCTTTGAACAAAGTGCTGCCCCATGGCGGCGGGATCGGTGGCGGGTCATCCGATGCGGCGGCGGCGTTGCGCGCGTTTTCCGATCAGGGTTTCAACCTGTCGCCGGATGCGTTGGTGTCTCTGGGCGCGGATGTGCCGGTTTGCATGGTGGCAAAGGCCGCACGGATGCAGGGTATAGGTGAACAGATTTCGCCCGTGACCTTGCCGCTGCTCTACGCATTGCTGGTCAATCCCGGCGTCGAAGTGCCCACGGGCGCGGTGTTCAACGCGATGAAAACGCGCAACAATCCGGCGATGCCAGCGGTGGTTCCGTCCTTTGACGGACCGGACGAGTGCGCCCATTGGCTTGCAGGCCAGCGCAATGATCTGGAACGGCCCGCCATGGAAATCGCCCCGGCAATCGCACGGGTTCTTGATGAACTGGGCGGAACGCGGGACGTGTTGCTGGCCCGCATGTCGGGGTCAGGCTCAACCTGTTTCGCGCTCTACCCGTCGATGAAGGCGGCGCATTTCGCGGCTTACGAGATCGGCGCGGCGCATCCCGAATGGTGGTGCCGCGCTACGCAGCTTAATTGAGCCGCGAGACCACGTAATCCGCCAGATCGCGCAGCAGGGTCCGAATCTCGTGATCCGGCAACGCTTCGAGTGCTGTTTTTGCCTTCGCCGCCCAGCTGCGGGCGTCTGACCGGGTGGCCTCCAGCGTCTTGTACTTGTTCATCAGGGCCAGCGCCTGATCCAGATCGCCATCCTGCTGGCGGCCTTTCTCGATGGTACGTTCCCAAAATGCGCGCTCTTCCGGTGTGGCCTGCGCGACGGCTTTGATAACCGGCAGCGTCAGCTTGCGTTCGCGGAAATCGTCGCCCACATTCTTGCCTGTGGCGCTGCTGTCGCCCTGATAATCCAGAAGGTCATCGGCAATCTGAAACGCAATCCCCAGCGCATCGCCATAGTCATAAAGCGCCTTGACCTGCGCTTCGGACGCCCCGGCGATCACGCCACCCACTTCGGTTGCGGCCGAAAACAGGGCCGCCGTCTTGCCGCGCACAACTTGCAGGTACACGCTTTCATCCGTGCGCAGGTCGGTGGCTGCGGTCATCTGCAGTACTTCGCCTTCGGCAATTGTGGCCGAGGCGTTGGCCAGAATGTCCAGAACGCGCAGCGAGCCGGTTTCGACCATCAGCTGGAAGCTGCGGGAAAACAGGTAGTCGCCGACCAGAACGCTGGATTTGTTGTCCCACAGCAGGTTCGCCGTGGGCCGCCCGCGCCGCTGGCCGCTTTCATCGACCACGTCGTCATGCAGCAGGGTCGCAGTATGGATGAACTCGACCGTGGCCGCCAGACGCACGTGATGGTCGCCCGCATAGCCGAACAGCCGCGCGGCAGCCAGTGTCAGCATCGGGCGCAGGCGCTTGCCGCCGGCCTCGACCAGATGGGCCGTCACCTCGGGGATTCTAGGCGCATGTTCCGACGCCATCCGCGTGCGGATCAGGCTGTTCACCGCCTCCATTTCGCCGGTCAGAATTTCGGCGAGCCGCTCATGCGGTTTCGAGATCGCGTCGACGTCCATCACACTCCTGATACAAGGCTCGACTTCTGCCTATCCTTGCCCTTACATCCATCCCCATGAAAGAACTTTTGCGCAGCACCGATCCGACAATCCTGGCCTTTGCATCCGCTCTTCTTGAAGGCGAGGATATAGACTGCTTTCAGATGGACGTAAATATGAGCATCCTCGAAGGCGGCATCGGAATCTTCCCCCGCCGCCTGATGGTCCGGTCCGAGGACCTGACCCGCGCAGAACGCGTGATGCGCGACAACGAGATTCCATTGGGGCGATGAACCGGTTTCCGGACAGCGATCTGACCTGCAACGACTTTCTGGGCGGGCGCGTTCGGTTGTGGCAACCTGTCACAGGATACCGCGCCGGGGTCGATCCTGTGTTTCTGGCCGCATCGGTCCCTGCGACTTCGGGGCAGCACGTGCTGGAACTGGGCTGCGGGGCAGGGCCTGCGATTCTGTGCCTTGCCGCGCGGGTTCCGGGCCTGCGGCTATCGGGGGTTGAGTTGCAGCCCGCCTATGCCGATCTGGCGCGGCGGAATGCCAGTGAAAACAACGTGGACCTTGAGGTTGTGCAGGCCGATCTGACCGCACTGCCGACCGATCTGAAACAACGCCAGTTCGATCACGTCATCGCCAACCCGCCCTATTACCGCGCCGGCGCACACAGCCCAGCCGAAGACAAGGGGCGCAGCATTGCGTTGGGCGAACAGACCGCGTTAGCGGACTGGATCGACGTGGCAGCCAAGCGCCTTGGGCCGCGCGGATATCTGCACATGATCCAAAAGGCTGATCGCCTGCCGGATATGCTTTCGGCCTGCGACCAAAGGCTGGGATCGGTCGAGATACTGCCCCTGAGCGCCCGAACGGGCCGCGCGGCCGAGCTGGTGATCCTGCGCGCACGCAAAGGCGGGCGTACGGCATTTCGCCTGCATGCGCCGCTCATTTTACATCGGGGCGACCGGCACGAACGGGATGGCGACAGCTATACGCCCGAGGTGTCGCTGGTGCTGCGCGACGGGGCCGCGCTGCCGGGGTTTTAGCGTTCATCGGCAATGACCAGCCGAAATTGTCGGATTTATGACAGATTCTGTGCGTCTGCGGCGTGACAGACTGGAAACGATATGATCAACTTCTTACGTAACACTCAGAAACAGACAGAAGGAGGATCGCCATGAGCGTGAGCGCACATCTGACCGAACTGAAGAAAAAGCACGAAAGTCTCGGTCTTGAGGTAGAAGAAGCCCAACGCTCTCCAGGCATCGATGATCTCCATATCGCTCAACTCAAAAAGCAAAAACTGAAGCTGAAAGAAGAAATCGAACGCCTGTCCAGTTAACGAGTCAGGCTGGCGCGCGCCGCAAGGGCGGCCCCGCCGGTGATCAGCAGGGCCGCGATCGCCAGAACCCATGACGGCATGGCGATCCCGGCTACAACCAGAACAAGGGTAGACAACAGCGGTGCCGCATAGGAACTGGTGCCGAGCATCTGGATGTCGCCCTGTTTGACCCCAATATCCCACACATAAAACGCCAGTCCAACGGGCCCCAGCCCCAGCGCAAGCGTGGACGCCCAGCTGAGCGCGGTGTCGGGAAAGACCGTTTCCTCCAGCCCGAAATGCAGCAGCCATGAGGCAATGGCCGTCAGCACACAGAACACCGCGACCGAGCTTGTCGGTGTCTCGCCCAGCCGCCGGGACAGGACGGAATAGCCCGACCATGTGACCGCACAGAGCAGCGCCAGCGCATAGCCCGGCAGGTGGTCGATCTGGAACCCGGCGCTGCCGCCGCCGGTGATGATCAGCGCCGCCCCTGCAAACCCCAGGCTGGCCCCGATCAGATGGCCGGGGCGCAGCTGCTCTCCCGGCAGCAGGCCGGAAAACAGCACGATCAAAAGGGGCCAGAGATAGGCGATCAGACCGGCCTCGGCGGCGGGAGCCATGCGCAGGGCCGAGAAATACAGCGCGTGATAGCCGAACAGACCGACCGTTCCGAACGCATAGACCTTCCAGCTGACCGCGCGCAGCTGCCCCAAACCGCCGGTTTGCCATGTCCAGATCAGACCCAGCGTGCCGCCGATGCTGAAGCAGATCGCGTTCAGCAGCAACGGCGGGGTCGGGGCCGAGCCGACCGTAAACAGGGCCAGCAGCGACCAGAGAAGAACGGCAATAAATCCGATGGCGGTGGCGCGGTTTCTGGTCATGGGGTGAAAGGCCTGCTGGGATCGATTCGACTCTGACAGCCGTATACGCTGACTTTTCCGGCCTGTCACAAACCCTGTGTGGCGGCACGCAAAAAGGCCGGCCCAATTGGACCGGCCCCATTTGTGTCTGCACCAGGGATCAGGAGAAGAACTGCGCCCCGTTGGCCGAAATGGTCGAGCCGTTGATGAACTGAGAATCGTCCGACGCCAGGAAGGTCACGCAGCGCGCAATCTCATCCGCTTCGCCAAGGCGGCCTGCGGGGATCTGGCCGATGATGGCTTCCCGGACCTTTTCCGGCACCGCCATCACCATCTCGGTGGCGATGTAGCCCGGGCAGATCGCGTTGGCTGTGATTCCGGCCCGCGCGCCTTCCTGCGCCAGCGATTTGATGATGCCCAGATCACCGGCTTTGGTGGCGGCATAGTTGACCTGCGCGAACTGGCCCTTTTGCCCGTTGATCGAACTGATGACGATCACGCGGCCGAACTTGCGCTCGCGCATACCGGGCCAGACCGGGTGAACCGTGTTGAACACGCCGGTCAGGTTGGTGTCGATCACCTGCTGCCACTGTTCCGGGGTCATCTTGTGGAACGGCGCGTCGCGGGTGATGCCTGCATTGGCCACCACCACGTCAATCGGGCCGACCTCGGCCTCGACCTTTTCGATGCCCGCTTTGGATTCACCGTAATCGGCGACGTTCCATTTATAGGTGTTGATGCCGGTTTCTTCGCTGAACTTCGCGGCGGCTTCGTCATTGCCTGCATAGGTGGCCGCAACATTGTACCCTTCGGCCTTGAGCGCCTTGGAAATTGCTGCGCCGATGCCGCGAGAACCGCCGGTAACGAGTGCTGTACGTGCCATTTAGGAATCCTCCAATTTTAGTCGTCTTGGTAATGCTGTTACTTTGAGAGGTGATCGTGCGCAATATTGTTTCGTCATGAATTTTGAGATTTCCGCGTGGCAATATCGTCGCATCTGTTGGGGTAGCGCCCCAATGTAACAAAAAAGGGCGCCCGCGGACGCCCTTTTCTATTTGCTTGTCAAAGCACTTAGTCGCGCTCCACGCACAGGGCGACGCCCATGCCGCCGCCGATGCACAGGGTCGCCAGACCCTTTTTCGCGTCGCGGCGCTTCATTTCGAACAGCAGCGTGTTCAGGACGCGGCAGCCCGAGGCACCGATCGGGTGGCCGATGGCGATGGCGCCACCGTTCACGTTCACGATCGACGGGTCCCAGCCCATGTCCTTGTTCACGGCGCAGGCCTGCGCGGCAAAGGCTTCGTTGGCCTCGACCAGATCCAGATCGTCAACCGACCAGCCCGCTTTTTCCAGCGCCTTGCGCGAGGCGTAGATCGGACCGACGCCCATGATCGACGGGTCCAGACCGGCGGTGGCGTAAGATGCGATACGGGCCAGCGGTTCGATTCCGCGCTTCTCGGCGTTCTCGGCCGACATCAGCAGGGTCGCCGCCGCGCCGTCATTCAGGCCCGAGGCGTTTGCCGCCGTGACCGAGCCGTCCTTGGTGAAGGCGGGGCGCAGCTTGGCCATTGCCTCCATCGTTGCGCCGTGGCGGATGTATTCGTCGCTGTCCATCACGATATCGCCCTTGCGGGTCTTGATGGTGAAAGGCACGATTTCATCGGCGAATTTGCCGGCCTTTTGCGCGGCTTCCGCCTTGTTCTGGCTGGCGACGGCAAACTCGTCCTGCATGTCGCGGCTGATCTGCCATTTCTCGGCGACGTTTTCCGCGGTCTGACCCATGTGATAGCCGTTGAACGCATCCCACAGACCGTCGCGGATCATCGTGTCGATATATTTCATGTCGCCCATTTTCTGACCGGCGCGCAGAGCGGCGGCGTGGGGCGACAGGGTCATGTTTTCCTGACCACCGGCGGCGACAATCTCGGCATCACCCAGTTGGATGTGCTGGGCACCCAGCGCCACGGCACGCAGGCCCGAGCCGCAAACCTGGTTGATGCCCCAGGCCGCGCTTTCCTGTGGCAGGCCGGCGTTGATATGGGCCTGACGTGCAGGGTTCTGACCCTGAGCCGCGGTCAGAACCTGACCCATGATGGTTTCACTTACTTCGCCTTTGTCGACACCGGCGCGTTCGACCACTGCTTCCAGGACGGCAGCGCCCAGATCATGTGCAGGGGTGTTCGCAAACGAGCCGCCAAAACTGCCGACACCGGTGCGTGCGGCGGATGCGATAACTACGTTGGTCATATAATCAGTCCTTTACCGTCATGGTCCTGTGGGAAATCTGACGGCACCGGCAGCAGAATGCAATCCCGCCGATAACAAGAGCGCCTGGCGATCCCCCGCTCCAGCACCACCTGCCTTAACGTAATGCTGCAATTGCAGCAACGGACAGCTTGTCTCATGACGCAGGCGGGCAAGAACTTGCGACCGAAACGCCCGACTAAGCCCTTGCCTGAGCGTTCTTTTCATCGCGCCACGGTTGGCTGACGGTTGGCGCACCGAACAGGAAGCCCTGCAGGCAGTCGACGCCGCTGGCGACAAGAAACTCTGCATCCTGCCTTGTTTCGACCGATTCGGCGGTCACCAGAATCTCGAATTCGCGAGCCACGGCGATCAGGGCGCGGACCAGGGCCTGATTGTCCGGATTGGTGCTGACGCCCCGCACGAACTGGCCGTCAATCTTGGCGGCGTCGAACAGAAACTCGCGGAAATGGCGGAAACTGAAATTGCTGGCCCCGAAATCGTCCAGCGCAAAGGCGATCCCCCGGTCTTGCAGACGGTCCATGAAATCGACCACCAGTTCGGGCACCTGCATGGCCGAATCCTCGGAGATTTCAAGGATCAGCCGGTCGCCCAACCCGGGCTCTTTTTTCAGAAACCGGTCCAGAACACGGGACCAGCGGGCATAGCCGATGGACCGCGCGGACATGTTGATCGACAGCCGGATGCCGGGGTTCCGGATCAGCGTCCGCAGGCCCAGTTCCAGCGCGACACAATCCAGTTCGCGCCCGATGGGGGTGTTTTCCACCTGCGGCATGAACTCGCGCGCAGGGATCACCCGGCCGGTCTCGTCCAGCACCCGGATGAACCCTTCATAGAAGGCTACGCCATACGGGTCCTGCGCCTGCACCACCGGCTGAAAGGCCAGTTTGCATTGCTTGTGCTTCACCGCTTCGGTCGCCATCTGCAAAACCGAGCGGTCCCGGCTGGACAGGGCCGAGTTTAGGGGGCTTTCGGACCCTTCAGGAATGTCCGCGCGTGTCTTCTGCCGCATGATTGCCAGTGTCCGGTCTGTTGCCGATCAGGGGTTCGGCCACAGTTTCACGGCAAATGTATGAATCCGCAGTTAAAGACGGGGGAAAAACATCCGATTGGAGGCTGGCAAGCCAGTCAGGCGCGGGCCAGAGAGGCCGCCGCGCCGATCACAGCCCCGAACAGGCCGATGATCATCATCACGAAACCCAGTGCCAGAAAGACGGGGCTTGGGCTGGTGCTCAGCGCTGCGAGCATCGCCATTGCAAGACCCACAAGCCCGATCGCGGTTGCAGTTGTTGTCACGCGGTTCATGTTGGTCTCCGATCACTCGCACATCAAATACCTGCTCGATATGGACTGGCCCGGCGTGATTTCAAACTGATACGCGGATTTCCGCCGGAATTCAGGCGCGTTCTGCCTGCGTATTGGGCGCGTTTTCGGTGAATCGCTCGAATCCGGGCGTTCCGCGATCCTCCGGATGGCGGGCGATGTGCTTGGCTTTGATCTGGTCCGAGCTGTCCCGGCTGCCATCATGGCTGTAACCCGGCGGTGCAAAGCAATAGGCCAGTCGCTGGCGCAGGCTCAGCCCCGGCTGGGTCGCATCGCGCCAGATGCCGACCCATTCATGGAAAGCCACGCGCAGCGGGTTGAAAGTGCCGATATTGTGGACCAGCCCGTAATCGACCCTGTCATCCTCTTGTTCCGGTACAAAAGTGCCGAACAGCTTGTCCCAGATGATGAAAACGCCTGCGTAGTTGCAATCCAGATAGCGCGCGTTGCGACCGTGATGGGCGCGGTGGTGGCTGGGCGTGTTCATCACCGCCTCGAACCAGCGGGGCATCTTGCCGATGGCCTCGGTATGGATCCAGAACTGGTAGATCAGGTTCAGCCCGCCGACGAACAGCACCATCGCCGGATGGAACCCCAGCAGGATCAATGGCGCGCGCACCACCATCATGAAGGTGAACGTATAGGTCCAGGTCTGCCGCAGCGCCGTGGTCAGGTTGTAATGCTGCGAGCTGTGGTGGTTCACATGGCTGGCCCAGACCCAGCGGATGCGGTGGCCGAACCGGTGCACCCAGTAATAACGGAAATCGTCCAGCACAAAGCACAGGATGATTACCGGGATCGAGGTGCCCAGATTCAGCGGCGTGATCTGCCACAGCCACATGAAGAACGCATAGGCGATGAAGCCCAGCAGAAACCCGGACGCAATGTTGCCCGCGCCCATGATCAAAGACGTCACGGCGTCCCGCGTCTCATACCGGCCACCTTTGCCTTTGACGGCGATCCAGAAAAACTCGGCCAGAATCGCGGCGATGAAGAATGGCACGGCCCATTGCACGGCGTCGGGAAAGGTAATCTGATCAGTCATTCCGGGTCCATCAGGTTCCGCCAGTGCTGGCGTTCAATGTCGTCCAGGCGGATGAGGGTGCGGGGGGTGGCGAAGTCGTGAAACTGAAACTCGAACCCGTCGGGCTGTTCGATCCAGTCGAAATCCTGCAGGTGCCGCGCCACGGTGTCGGCCCCGAAAGCCCACAACAGGCCCGGACCGGTCGCCGTACGAACCAGCGCCGCATGGCCGTCCTGCGACACCGTGACATCGATCACCACATCCTCGGGAAAATGGCGCTGCCAATCCGCCCGCGCCGTCTCGTGCGTCAGGATGCGCAGTTCGGACTTTCCGGTCAGGTGCAACAGCAGGGTTATTCCGGCAATGCCTGCGACCACCAGAATTAGCAGAATTTCAAGCGGCATTCCGTCCTCCCCGCGTCAGAGTGCAGAGCGGGCCGGAACCTGTCAAAGGTGGCGTTGCGTCAAGTGGCGTCGGGACGGTCGAGGATTTCGTGCTGCACCACCCGTTCGACAAACGGCACCAGACCATCCGGCCCCGAGGCCCGGTCCTTGAGGTGCATGCAGATATCGGGGCGGCGGGCGGCGATGATGCCGACCATCTCGCCGCGCACGGTGTCGTCCAGACCGGCCCCCATGATGGCGCAGGCGATCCGGGGTTCGGCGTCCAGTTGCCTGCGAACCTCATCGGTGTCATGTGCGCCGAGCCACTGGATTGGCAAATGATCGAGCTGTTGCGCTGCATCGCCGATCACGTTTGGCAGCTTTCCGATCAGCAGAACCACCGGTTTCATCGCTGTCTCCCTTCCCGCAGATCAAGAAACGAAAAACCGGCCCAAAGGGGCCGGGTCCAGTCTAACACAAAAGCGCAGAAGACGCGCGGGCCGTCAGCTTTCGCCGCCCACAAGCGCCCCGACAATCGCTTTGGCGCTGTCCGAATTCCACTCGGCATCGCCGATCAGGCGGGCGATTTCCTGACCTTCGGGGTTCAGAATGACGGTGATCGGCAGGGCGATGACACCAAATTCGCGCGCCGCGGCCGAGCTTGGGTCCTGATGGCGGGGCAGGTTCTCGATGCCGTTGTCGCCGAAGAATTTCTTGATCCCGGTGGGCGTGTTGCGCCCGGTGGCCAGCGTCAGGACCTGAAACTTGTCGCCGCCGAACTCCTCCTGCAACTCGGCGATCTGCGGCATTTCCTTGCGGCAGGGGGCGCACCATGTGGCCCAGAAGTTCAGCAGCACGTATTTGCCGGCGTAATCGTCAAGCGTGCCGGTGCCGCCGTCATCTTCAAGCTGAAACTCGATGGTTTTGGCGGGTTTCGGTTCTTTATGCAGGATCAGCCGCTTCAGGCTGTCCTCGCGCAGCGGGGCCAGAGTTTCGGCATCGGTCGCCAAGGCGGCGTTTGCACCCAGCGCAAGGGCCATATAAAGGGGGATCAGACGTAACAGGCGCATATCAACTCCGGGTTTTCTTACATGACCGATCAATCCTCGAACCAGATGTGGGGCGGCCGCTTTGCCGCCGGTCCAGACGCGATCATGGAGGCGATCAACGCCTCGATCGGGTTCGATCAGCGGATGGCAGCCCAGGACATCGCAGGCTCGCGCGCCCATGCCGCCATGCTGGCGGCCACAGGCGTTATTACTGATAATGACGCGCAGGCCATTCGGAAAGGGCTGCTCACCGTTTTGTCAGAAATCCAGAGCGGGGAATTTCAGTTCTCGACCGCGCTGGAAGACATTCACATGAATGTCGAGGCGCGGCTGAAAGAGGTGATCGGAGAGCCGGCGGGCCGTCTGCACACCGGGCGTTCGCGCAACGATCAGGTGGCGACCGATTTCAAACTCTGGGTCCGTGATCAGCTGGACGCGGCGGAAACCGGCCTGCTGGCCCTGATCCGTGCGCTTTTGGCGCAGGCTGAGGCCGGGGCGGATTGGGTGATGCCTGGCTTTACCCATCTGCAAACCGCGCAGCCGGTGACATGGGGCCATCACATGATGGCCTATGTCGAGATGTTTGGCCGCGATCTGTCCCGTGTCCGCGACGCCCGCGCCCGGATGAACGAATCCCCGCTGGGGGCGGCGGCTCTGGCCGGGACGTCCTTTCCCATCGACCGGGACATGACGGCGGAAGCCCTGGGCTTTGACCGCCCCGCCGCGAACTCGCTGGATGCCGTTAGTGACCGGGATTTCGCGCTGGAATTCCTGTCCACCGCCTCGATCTGCGCCGTGCACCTGTCGCGCTTTGCCGAAGAACTGGTGATCTGGTCCTCGGCCCAGTTCCGTTTTGTGACCTTGTCGGACCGGTTCTCGACCGGCTCGTCGATCATGCCGCAGAAGAAGAACCCCGACGCCGCAGAACTGATCCGCGCCAAGGTGGGGCGTATCTATGGGGCCAACACGGCGCTGATGATAGTGATGAAGGGCCTGCCGCTGGCCTATTCCAAGGACATGCAGGAAGACAAGGAACAGGTCTTTGACGCCGCCGACAACTGGATGCTGGCGCTGGCGGCGATGGAGGGCATGGTCAAGGACATGACCGCCAACCGCGACAGCCTTGCCGCCGCTGCGGGCTCGGGCTTTTCCACCGCGACCGATCTGGCCGACTGGCTGGTGCGGGTGCTGGGCCTGCCCTTCCGCGATGCACATCACGTCACCGGATCGCTGGTCGCGATGGCCGAGGCCAAGGGCTGCGACTTGCCCGACCTGACGCTCGAGGATATGCAATCGGTCCATGCCGACATCACCGACGACGTCTATTCTGTCCTTACCGTGGAAAATTCGGTAAACTCGCGCCAGTCTTACGGCGGCACGGCACCGGATCAGGTGCGCGCCCAGATCGAGAGATGGAAGGCGAAGATATGAGGGCTGTTTTGCGTGTGATCCTGTTCCTGTCCGCTGGCCTCGTGCTGGCGAGCTGCGGCGCGGATGGCGAGCCGGTTCAGCCGACCGCCAGCGCAAGTGTCGGCGTCGGCAGCAGCGGCACCTATGTCGGCGGCGGCGTTGGACTGCGGCGCGGTGGGTTCGGCATCTATCTTGGCGTGTAACAAAAAGCGATTGCATTTCAATGCAGTCGCGCCCATGTGAAGGGCATGACCGGCCCTGCGCCGAAGCCAGTGAAAAGACGAACGCAATGAGACTAATTGGCCTGATCCTGTCCCTCGCTATCCTTGCGGCCTGCGAGCCGACCAGCAGCCCACGCCCCGAACCCGCGCCCCAAGCCAGCGGCACGGGCATTTCGATCTCGGGCTATGGCCGGGTTGGCGTGTCCACCAGAAAGTGATGCGGGCCTAGCCTTGTGTCGAATCCATTGATCCACGGGGCGTTTTTGGTCTAAGCGCGCTGTCATGGATCACTTTCTCTACCGCGACGGCGCGCTGTACGCCGAGGATGTCCCGATTGCCGAGATCGCTGCCGCGGTCGGAACCCCGTTTTATGTCTACTCGACAGCGACGCTGCTGCGGCATTTCAAGCTGTTCGATGATGCGCTGGACGGCATGGATCACCTTGTCTGCTATGCGATGAAGGCGGCCAGCAATCAGGCGATTCTGAAAACGCTGGCACAGGCGGGCGCGGGGATGGATGTGGTCTCGGGCGGGGAATACCTGCGGGCCAAAGCGGCGGGGGTTCCGGGCGACAGGATCGTGTTCTCGGGCGTCGGCAAAACGGCGGATGAAATTCGCACCGCGCTGAGCGGCGGTATCCGCCAGTTCAACGTCGAATCCGAGCCCGAGATGGAAGTGATCAACGCCATCGCGCTGGAACTGGGCGTGATCGCGCCGATCACCGTGCGGGTGAACCCGGATGTGGACGCCAAGACCCACGCCAAGATCGCCACCGGTAAGTCGGAAAACAAGTTCGGCATCCCCATCGCCCGCGCGTCCGAGGTCTATGCCCACGCCGCCAGCCTGCCGGGGCTAGAGGTGATCGGGATCGACGTTCATATCGGCTCGCAACTGACCGAGTTGGAGCCGTTCGAACTGGCCTACACCAAGGTCGCCGAACTGACGGAACAATTGCGGGCCGAGGGGCATGATATCCGCCGCCTCGATCTGGGCGGGGGTCTGGGCATTCCCTATACCCGCGCCAATGACGCGCCGCCGCTGCCGGTGGAATATGGCGCGCTGATCCAGAAAACGCTGGGCCATCTGGACTGCGAGATTGAAATCGAACCCGGCCGCCTGATCGCGGGCAATGCGGGCCTGATGGTCAGCAAGGTGATCTATGTGAAATCGGGCGAGGGTCGCGATTTCCTGATCCTCGACGGGGCCATGAACGATCTGATCCGCCCGGCCATGTACGAGGCGCATCACGATATCGTTGCCGTGCAGGAACCCGCGCCAGGCGTGGAACAGCAACCCTATGACATCGTGGGGCCGGTGTGCGAATCCGGCGATACCTTTGCGAAAGAACGCAACATGCCGCCGCTGGGCGCTGGTGATCTGGTCGCCTTCCGCAGTGCCGGGGCCTATGGCGCAGTGATGTCCAGCGAATACAACACCCGGCCCCTGATCCCCGAGGTTCTGGTACATGGCGATCAATTTGCAGTCATTCGTGAACGGCCAAGCTTTGACGAAATCATAAACCGCGATACCATACCCTCGTGGCTCTGACGCGATAGGCGCGCAGGCCCGATCCCGGAGGCCCGCCTTGCGCGACAAATCGAACCTGCCGATCCCAAGACTGTCCCTGTGGCTGACCCATGGGGGCATGCTGGCCGAGCAGGTTTTGCGAGCATTCTGGCCGTTTTTCTCGGTTCTGATGGTGCTTTTGGCCGCTTTGATGATGGGCCTGCATGATCACATCGCTGTCGAGATGGTCTGGGGCATCGGTGTCGCCGCGATAGTCGCGCTGATTGTCGCGGCTGTTGTCGGGGTCAGGCGATTCCATTTCCCGTCCCGTTTGGCGGCGCTGGCGCGGTTAGACGAAACGCTTCCGGGCAGGCCGATTCAGGCGCTGATGGACGATCAGGCCATCGGCGCGACGGATGCGGATTCGGTGGCGCTGTGGCAGGCGCATAAACACCGCATGGCACAGCGCGCGGCGGGGGCCGGTGCGGTCAAGCCCGACCTGCGGCTGGCCTCGCGCGATCCCTTTGCCCTGCGCTATGCGGCGCTTCTGGCGTTGGTTGTTGCGGCCCTGTTCGGGTCGTTCTGGCGGATCGGTTCCGTGGCTGAAATGACGCCGGGATCGGCAGCCGCCGGGCAGGGACCGACATGGGAAGGCTGGGTGGAACCGCCCCGCTATACCGGTTTGCCCACGCTCTATCTGGCGGATCAGTCCGACCCGGACCTGTCCATTCCCAAGGGCAGCCGCATCACGCTGCGGTTTTACGGTGAGGTCGGTGCCCATACCCTGACCGAAACAACCTCGGCCACCGGGGCCGAGGCGGTGACGGACCCGGAACAGGATTTCGTGGCGGACCGGTCCGGGCAGCTGCGCATTGAAGGCCCCGCAGGCCGGGACTGGGCGCTGAATATCATTGCCGATGCAACCCCATGGATCGCCGTGGATGGCCGGGCCGAGGCCGAGGCGGGCGGTCAGATGAAACTGCCCTTTGCCGCCAGTGATGATTATGGCGTGGTGTCCGGTTCGGCCCGGATCGAACTGGATCTGGCGGCGGTGGACCGCCGCTATGGCCTGACATCGGACCCCGAACCGCGCGAGGTGATCGAGGTTCAGTTGCCGATGCCGATCACCGGCGATCGCGCGGATTTCACCGAAGACCTGATCGAAGATTTCTCAGAACATCCATGGGCGCATCTGCCGGTCAAAATCACGCTGATGGCGCGAGATGCCGCCGATCAGGTGGCGGAATCCGAAGCCTATGCCACCGCCTTGCCCGCCCGCCGGTTCTTTGATCCGCTGGCGGCGGCGGTGATCGAACAGCGGCGCGACCTGCTGTGGTCCCGCACCAACGCACCGCGCGTGTCGCAGGTGCTGCGGGCCGTGTCCCACCGCCCCGAAGACGTGTTCCGCTCGGACACGGCCTATCTCCGCCTGCGCGTCACCCTGCGCCGGTTAGAGACATTCACCGAATTCGGTCTGAAATCCGAACAGCAGGAAGAGATCGCGCAGGCGTTGTGGGATCTGGCCGTGCTGATCGAGGAAGGCACGCTGGCCGATGCGCTGGAACGGATGCGCCGGGCGCAGGAGCGTTTGACCGAGGCGATGCAGAACGGCGCCAGCGATGAAGAGATCGCCGAGCTGATGCAGGAACTGCGCGAGGCCACGCAGGATTATCTGCGGCAATTGCAGCGTCTGGCGCAGGAAAACGGCGAGGGTCAACAGAACCAGCAGGGCCAGAACGGCGAGACCATGCAGATGACGCAGGACGACCTGCAGCGCATGATGGACCGCATTCAGGAACTGATGGAACAGGGCCGCATGGCCGAGGCGCAGCAGGCGCTGGAAGAGTTCCAGCAGATGATGGAGAACATGCGCGTCACCCAGGGCCAGGGTCAGGGTGGTCAGTCCGAAGGCCAGCAGGCGATGGAAGGGCTGGCGGAAACGCTGCGCGAACAGCAAGGCCTCAGCGATCAGGCGTTCCGGGACCTGCAGGAGCAGTTCAACCCCGGCGCGCAGGCGGGCGACAGTCAGGGCAACGAAGGTCAAAGCGGCGGTCAGGGCCGCGGTCAGAGCCATGATGGTCAGGGGCAGGGCTCGGACCAGCCGGGCGATGGGCAGTCGGGCCAGCCCTCGTTGGCGGACCGGCAGCAGGCCCTGCGTGACGAGTTGAACCGGCAGCAACAGGGCCTGCCGGGGGGCGGCACGCCCGAAGGCGAAGCCGCGCGGGAAGCGCTGGATCGCGCCGGACGCGCGATGGAGGGGGCCGAGGAGGCGCTGCGCAGCGACGATCTGGCCCAGGCCATCGACCGCCAGTCCGAAGCAATGGAAGCGCTGCGGGAAGGCATGCGGTCGCTTGGCGAGGCAATGGCCCAGAACCAGCAGAACCAGCCGGGACAGGGCACGCAAGACGGCGATATGCAGGCCAATAACCGGGACCCGCTGGGGCGGAATCCCGGCGCAACCGGGTCGATCTCAACCGATGAAAACCTGTTGCAGGGCGAAGACGTCTATCGCCGCGCGCGCGAGCTTCTGGATGAAATCCGCCGCCGGACTGGTGAATCCGACCGGCCCAGGATCGAGCTGGAATACCTCAAGCGTCTGCTGGAACGGTTCTGACCCCGGATTTGAGGCCTTACTGCGCGCCGGACCCGGCCTGCGCCTCGAGCCAGAGGCGCGCCTGATCCACCAGTGACACGTAAGAATTCAGCACCGGATCGGCCTGCGGCACGGCTTCGCTGATCTGCTGGGCGTTGCCGTAGATCAGGTACAGAACCACGCCGATAATCAGGATCAGGGCAAACCCGCGCAGAAACCCGCCGGATTTGCGGGCAGGTTGTTCCGCCGCCGTGGCACCGTCATCGCTGAGCAGGCTGGAATTGATCGCCTCGACATCCGGCAAGTCGTCCTTTTGACCGGCATCCTCGGCGGTCTCGGACAGGGCCGGGCGCTTGGGTTCAACCGGCTCGGGCGGGGTGTCCAGCGCCAGATCGGGCTGGGTTTCCAGCGGCGCGCCTTCCTGCGCGCGCAACTCGGCCTCGCGCGCGGCCTCTTCCTGCAGGATATTGGCGACAGCCGGATCGACATTGCCATTCGAAGCGGCTGCGGGTTTTTCCGGCTCTGTCGGCGCGGCTTCTGCGGCCTCATCAACCTGTGGTTCTTCGGCAGGGACGTCAGCTTCGGGCGTTTCTTCCGCTGCAGGGGCCGGTTCAGCCGGATACTTGGCCTGAAACCAGGTCTGATCGCAATTGGAACACTGAACGTCGCGGCCTTCTTCCGGGATGACCTCGTCCGGGACCTCATATTGGGCACTGCAATTCGGACATGTTAAACGCATGCTGCCTCCCCGGCCGAACGAAATAGTCGGCACGATAGTTGTTTTTTCAGGAATGATATTCCGTTAAGACCCAACAGCAAAGGGCGTTTTCGGTTTCACGGGCCAACTGTCACCAATTCGACCCGGTGCAGGCATTGAAACCACAATCGCGCTCGGGCAAGAAGAGCGGCAAAAGAACCTGGGGGTACCTGTGATCGAGCTGGAAAATGTCAGCTACACCTATGGCGGTGGCGAATTGCTGAGCGATGTCTCGGTGCATTTGCAGCCCGGATCTTTCCATTTTCTGACCGGGCCGTCGGGGGCGGGCAAAACGACGCTGCTGAAACTGTGCTACGGCGCGTTGTTGCCGACCTCGGGGCGGCTGAGCGCGTTTGATCAGGATATCTCGGCGCTGGATCGGGATCAGATGGCGCTGCTGCGCCGCCGGATCGGCGTGGTGCATCAGGATTGCCAGTTTCTGGATCACATGACGCTGGCGGAAAACGTCGCCCTGCCGCTGATGGTGTCGGGCCGTGCCGAATCCACCGAACAGGACAACCTGACCGAATTGCTGAACTGGGTCGGGCTGGGCGCGCGTCTGGAGGCCCGCCCGCCGGAACTGTCAGGCGGTGAACGTCAGCGCGCGGCGCTGGCGCGGGCGGTGATCCTGTCGCCCGATGTGGTGCTGGCGGATGAACCCACCGGCAACGTGGATTGGGAGATGTCGCAACGCCTGCTGCGCCTGCTGATCGAGCTCAACCGGATGGGCAAGACGGTTTTGATCGCGACCCATGACCTGAGCCTGATCCGGGCGGCCAAAAGCCAGGTTCAGGCCCGCGTCCTGCGCATCTCGCAGCGGAGGCTGCAACTGGCGGGGGCTGATTTATGAGCAAGGGCGACATCCGCAACCTGCTGCACCGCGACAAGCGCGCCGACCGGGTGGTGCCACCTACCGGGTACACCGCGCATCTGACCCTGTTCGTGTCCGGCGCGATGGCATTTCTGGCCGTTTTCGCGCTGGCCTTGTCCCTTGCGTCAGGCCGGATAGCAGACAGGTGGGCGACCGAATTGGCCGGGGCCGCGACCTTGCGGATCAACGCCCCCGCCGAACAGCTTGCCGCCCAGACCGAGGCCGCGCTGACGGTGCTGGGCCAGACACCGGGCGTCGCATCCGCCCGCGCCCTGACAGCCGACGAACAGGCGGCGCTGCTGTCGCCATGGTTCGGGCCGGACCTGCCGCTGGACACGCTGCCCATCCCGCAACTGATCGAGATTGTCGAAGGCGAGCCAGGTCTGGACGCCGCCGGTCTGCGCCTGCGTCTGGGGGCCGAGGTGCCGGGCGCGGTGCTGGATGATCACACCCGCTGGCGCGAACCCTTGGTCGAGGCCGCCATGTCGCTGCGACGGCTGGGCTGGATTTCGATTCTGCTGATCGGCGGCGCCACGGCGGCGATGATCACGCTTGCCGCCAATGCCTCGCTTGCCGCCAACGCCCAGATTATCGAGGTGCTGCGTCAGGTCGGCGCGCGGGACCGGTTCATAGCCGGGGCCTTTGTCCGGCGCTTTACCTACAGGGCCTTGTTTGGGGCCGCCGTGGGGACGCTGTTGGGCATGACCGGGGTTCTGCTGCTGCCCGAAGCCTCGGACGCTGGCGGCTTCCTGTCGGGGGTCGGCTTTCAGGGCGGTGACTGGGCCTTGCCGGTCTTCATCCCCTTGCTGGGTGCATTCGTCGCGTTCTTCGCCACATGGAACGCCGCGCGCCGGAAACTGAAGGAGCTTTCGTGATGCTTATGGCGGTTCAATGGGTGCGCTCGCTGATCTTCATGATCACGATCTATGTCTGGATGCTGATCCTTGGTATCGTGTTCCTGCCCTATGCGGTGTTTTCCAAACGCGGCGCTCTGGCGGCCTGCAAGACCTATGCGCGCACCACGATCTGGCTGGCGCGCTGGATGGTCGGGATCCGCTGCGAGGTCCGTGGAACCGTTCCCACAACCGAGGTTGTGGTCGGGGCAAAACACCAGTCCTTTCTGGATATCATCATCATTTTCGACGCGATTCCGCACGGCAAGTTCATCATGAAACGGGAATTGCTTTGGACCCCGGTCATCGGCATGTATGCCCGCCGTCTGGGCTGTATCCCGGTCAATCGCGGCAAAAAGGGCGCGGCGGTGGCCAAGATGGTCAAGGACGTGGCCAAAGAGTTCACCGAGCCCGGGCAACTGGTGATCTACCCGCAAGGCACGCGGGTCGCGCCGGGGGCGCAGAAACCCTACAAGGTCGGCACTGCGGTTCTGTACGAAGGCCTCGGCTTTCCCTGCGTGCCGGTCGCCACGAATGCGGGCGTTTTCTGGCCGCGCACCGGTATCCTGCGGAAGCCGGGGCTGGCGATTGTCGATTTCCTCGGCCCGATCGAGCCGGGCGTGGGGCGGGACGCGTTCCTCGGGCGGCTTGAGACGGTTATCGAGACACGTTCAAACGAATTGATGCGCGAAGTGGGGTTTGATCCGGATGGAGTTCATTGAAGACATCGCAACGCTTGAGGCTTTGTATGGCACGCCCGGCGCACCATCCCTGCGCAAAGTGGCCCACCGGCTGACGCCGCTTTATCGCAAATGGATCATGACCTCGCGCCTGTGCATTCTCAGCACCGTCGGACCGGAAGGCGTTGACGGAAGTCCGCGCGGAGATGATGGCCCGGCAGTGCTGGAGCTTGATCCCGGAACGCTGGCGATGCCGGACTGGCGCGGCAACAACCGCCTGGACAGCCTGCGCAACATCGTGCGCGACCCGCGCGTGTCGCTGATGTTTCTTGTGCCCGGCTCGAACAATGTGGTGCGCGTCAACGGCGCGGCGCGCCTGACGGCGGATGAAACCCTGCGTACCCGGTTCGAAAAACACGGCAAACGCCCGGCCACGGTGATCGTTATCCAGGTCGCCGAGGTTTACACCCAATGCGCCCGCGCCCTGATGCGCGCGCAGATGTGGAACGGTGCACATGATGCCGAGGGGCTGCCAAGCGCCGGGGAAATTCTGGCCGAGATGACCTCTGGCGAGGAAGGCGGAGCCCGCTACGATCAGGAATGGGGCCCGCGCGTCGCAAAGACGATGTGGTAGAAAAGGGGGCTCTGCCCCCGCCGCGGCAAGCCGCGACTCCCCCGGGATACTTTTGGGACAGATGAAGCAGGGAATCCGCTCTTCATCTGGCTCCAAATATCCCGGAGCGCGAGGCAGAGCCTCGCATCCCGAACTCTCAACCGTTGCAGGTTTACGAGTGGATCGGACCGTCGCCGCAAGCAAGCGCCGCTTCGCGCACGGCTTCGGAATAGGTCGGGTGGGCGTGGCAGGTCAGGGCCAGATCCTCGGCTGAGGCACCGAATTCCATCGCAACGCAGACCTCGTGGATCAGGTCGCCAGCGGCGGGGCCGATGATGTGGGCGCCGAGGATGCGGTCGGTTTCCTTGTCAGCCAGGACTTTAACAAAACCGTCGGCTGCGAAATTCGCCTTGGCGCGGCCATTGCCCATGAACATGAATTTGCCGACTTTATAGGCGCGGCCCTGTTCCTTCAGCGTGGCCTCGGTTTCGCCGACATTTGCGACTTCGGGCCAGGTGTATATCACGCCGGGGATAACGCCGTAGTTCACATGGCCATGCTTGCCTGCGACCTGTTCGGCGGCGGCCATGCCTTCGTCTTCGGCCTTGTGGGCCAGCATCGGGCCTTCGGTCACGTCGCCGATGGCATAGATGCCTGGCACATTGGTCTGCCAGTCTGCCCCGACCTTGATCTGGCCGCGCGGGGTCATCTCGACCCCCAGTGCTTCGAGCCCCAGACCATTGGAATACGGTTTGCGACCGGTGGCGACCAGTACCGTATCAGCGTCGATCACATGCTCGCTGTCGTCCTTGAGCAGCTTGTAGGTGACCTTGGCCTTGGTCTTGGTGGCTTCAGTCTTTTGCACCGCCGCGCCCATGACAAAGCTCAGGCCCTGTTTCTTCAGGATGCGCTGGAAGGTTTTCTGCACCTCGGGGTCCATGCCCGGCGTGATTTCCTTGAGGAATTCGATCACCGTCACCTCGGCCCCCAAACGGCTGTAGACCGAGCCAAGTTCCAGCCCGATTACCCCGGCGCCGATCACCACCATCTTCTTCGGGATCTTGCCCAGTGACAGCGCGCCGGTCGAGGTCACAACGACCTTTTCATCCACGGTCACGCCCGGCAGCGCCGACGGCTCGGACCCCGATGCGATGATGATGTTCTTGGCCTCGTGCACCTCATCGCCCACCTTGACCTGACCGGCGGCGGGGATCGAGCCCCAGCCTTTCAGCCAGTCGATCTTGTTCTTCTTGAACAGGAACTCGATGCCCTTGGTGTTGCCCTCAATGACCTCGTCCTTGTAGGCCTGCATCTGCTTCCAATCGACCGAAGGGCTTTTGCCCTTCAGGCCCATCTTGGCAAAGTTATGCTCGGCCTCGTGCAACTGATGGCTGGCGTGCAGCAGCGCCTTGGACGGGATGCAGCCCACGTTCAGGCAGGTGCCGCCCAGCGTCTCGCGCCCTTCGACCACGGCGGTCTTCAGACCCAGTTGAGCGCAGCGGATCGCGCAGACATAGCCGCCGGGTCCGGCGCCGATTACGATGACGTCATAGTTTGCCATTACATTCTCCTAAATCGACCGGGTGACCCGGCGCTTCCCCGACCCGATTTGGCAGGTCAGGAATATGTTTTGTCAAACCGGCTCCAGCAGCTTGATCGAGATATGGGCGATGCCGCCGCGTTCGTGGTGCATCGCCAGCTCCTCGGAGCCGAAAAAGGCCCGGGCCTTATCCAGATCGACAACCTCGAACATCGCAATCGCATGGTCGCGCTGATCGGGGTCGCGCCACACATGCAGGTCGCGGATGCCCGCGGCCTTGCGCATCGGTTGGTCCTCGCGGAACACTTTCAGCCAGGCGTCGAAATCGGCCACATCGGCCTGCCAGAGTACATGAGTCGCCATGATTACAAATCCATCAGCAGGCGGCGCGGGTCTTCCAGCGCCTCTTTCACGCGGACAAGGAACGTCACCGCGCCTTTGCCGTCGACGATCCGGTGGTCATAGGACAGCGCCAGATACATCATTGGGCGGATCTTGATCTCACCATTGATGACCATCGGGCGGTCCTGAATCTTGTGCATGCCCAGAATGCCCGATTGCGGCGGGTTCAGAATCGGCGAGGACATCAGCGAGCCATAGACGCCGCCGTTCGAAATGGTGAAGGTGCCGCCTTGCATTTCTGCCATCGACAGCTTGCCGTCGCGGGCGCGTTTGCCTTTCTCGGCAATGGCTTTTTCGATGGCGGCGAAGGACATCGAATCCGCATCGCGGATCACCGGCACCACCAGACCCTGAGGCGTACCGGCGGCCACGCCCATATGGACGAAATTCTTGTAGACGATGTCGGTGCCGTCGATCTCGGCATTGACTTCGGGAACCTCTTTCAGCGCGTGGCAGCAGGCTTTGGTGAAGAAGGACATGAAGCCCAGACGCACGCCATGCTTCTTCTCGAACTGGTCCTTGTACTGGTTGCGCAGGGCCATCACCTCGGTCATGTCCACCTCGTTGAAGGTGGTCAGGATCGCGGCGGTGTTCTGCGCATCCTTCAGGCGCTTGGCGATGGTCTGGCGCAGACGGGTCATGCGCACGCGTTCCTCGCGCGAGGCATCCTCGGCGGCAACAGGTGCGCGTGGGGTTTGGGCAGCGGGGGCGGGCGCAGCCGCCGCAGGCCCAGAAGAAACAGGTGCGGCAGAAGCCGCTGCCGCAACGGCATTCGCCACGTCTTCTTTCATGATGCGGCCATCGCGGCCTGTGCCGGTGACCTGATCGGCGGACAAACCTGCCTCGGCCATTGCCTTATCAGCCGAGGGCGCATTTGCGATATCCTTGCCGCTTGTGGCTGCTGCCGGAGCCGCCGCAGGGGCTGCCGCCGGCGCTGCTGCCGCACCTGCCGCCGAACCGGATATCACCGCCAGCTTGGCCGTTGCCTCCACGGTTGCGCCTTCCGGGGCGACGATCTCGGCCAGAACTCCCGCTGCCGGGGAAGGAACCTCGACCGAGACCTTGTCGGTTTCCAACTCACACAGCATCTCGTCCTGCGCGACGGCATCGCCGACCTGTTTGAACCATGTGGAAACGGTGGCTTCGGTGACGGATTCGCCCAGCGTTGGGACCATCACGTCAACGCTGCCGCCGGATGCCGCCGGAGCCGCCGCAGGGGCTGGGGCCGCTGCGGGCGCGGGGGCTGCGCCTTCGCCTGCCGCGATGGTCGCCAGCAGCGCGTCGACGCCAACTGTCTCACCTTCGGCGGCCACGATCTCACCCATCACGCCAGCCGCCGGAGAGGGAACCTCGACCGTGACCTTGTCAGTCTCCAACTCACAGAGCATTTCATCCACTGCCACGGCGTCACCGGGTTTCTTGAACCAGGTTGCAACCGTGGCTTCGGTGACGGATTCGCCCAGCGTGGGAACACGAACTTCAATGGACATCATTACTTTCCTTCAATGCTCAGCGCTTCGTTCACCAGCGCTTCTTGTTGGGCTTTGTGTTGGCTGGCCAGACCCGTCGCGGGCGAGGCCGAGGTGGCGCGGCCGACATAAACGGGCCTTGTGTGTTTGGCCTTGATGCGGGTCAGGACCCATTCGATATTCGGCTCGATAAAGGTCCAGGCCCCCTGGTTCTTGGGCTCTTCCTGACACCAGACAATCTCGGCCCCTTTGAAGCGCTCAAGCTCGTTGATCAGCGAATGCGCGGGGAAGGGGTAGTATTGCTCGATTCGCATCAGGTAGACGTCATCAATCCCGCGCGCGTCGCGTTCTTCCAGCAGGTCGTAATAGACCTTGCCCGAGCACAGGACGACCCGCTTGATCTTGTCGTCCTTGACCAGTTTGGTGTCCGAGTTTCCGTGCTGCGCGTCATCCCACAGCACCCGGTGGAAGCTGGAGCCGGTGGTGAACTGATCCGCCGTGCTGACCGCCAGCTTGTGCCGCAACAGCGATTTCGGCGTCACCAGGATCAGCGGCTTGCGGAAGGTGCGGTGCAACTGGCGGCGCAGGATGTGGAAATAGTTCGCAGGCGTCGTGCAGTTCGCCACGATCCAGTTGTCCTGACCGCACATCTGCAGGAACCGTTCCAGCCGCGCGGATGAGTGTTCCGGGCCCTGCCCTTCGAACCCGTGCGGCAGCAGGCAGACCAGACCGGACATGCGCAGCCATTTGCTTTCGCCCGAGCTGATGAACTGGTCGAACATGATCTGCGCGCCATTGGCAAAATCGCCGAACTGCGCCTCCCACAGGGTCAGGGCGTTTGGTTCCGCCAGCGAGTAGCCATATTCGAACCCCAGCACCGCATATTCCGACAGCATCGAGTCGATCACTTCGTATTTCGACTGGCCCTTGCGGATGTTGTTCAGCGGGTAGTAGCGATCCTCGGTGTCCTGATGCACAAACCCCGAGTGGCGCTGCGAGAATGTCCCGCGCGTTGCGTCCTGACCGGACAGGCGCACCGGATAGCCCTCGGTCAGCAGCGAGCCAAAGGCCAGCGCCTCACCCGTTGCCCAGTCGAAGCCTTTGCCGGAGTCGAACATCTGCTTCTTGTGGTCCAGCAGGCGGGCCACCGTCTTGTGCACCGCGATGTCGTCGGGCGCATGGGTCAGGGCGTTGCCGACCTCGGCCATGGTATCCGGCGAGATGGCGGTTTCGCCGCGCACATATTCCTCTTTGCTCTTGTCCATGTGCGACCAGCGCCCGTCCAGCCAGTCGGCCTTGTTGGGCTTGAAGTCCTTCCCGGCCTCGAACTCATCGTTCAGATGGGCCTGGAAGGCGGCTTTCATGTCTTCGATTTCGCCCTCGGGGATCAGACCGTCCTTGACCAGCCGCTCGGTATAGAGGCTCAGCGTGGTCTTATGGGTCTTGATCTTCTTGTACATGATCGGGTTGGTGAACATGGGCTCATCGCCCTCGTTATGGCCAAACCGGCGATAGCAGAAGATGTCGATGACCACGTCCTTGTGGAACTTCTGGCGGAACTCGGTCGCCACCTTGGCGGCGTGGACCACCGCCTCGGGGTCGTCGCCGTTGACGTGGAAGATCGGCGCTTCGACCATCAGCGCGATATCGGTGGGATAGGGGCTTGAGCGGCTGAAATGCGGCGCGGTGGTAAAGCCGATCTGGTTGTTGACCACGATATGCATGGTGCCGCCGGTCTTGTGGCCGCGCAGGCCGGACAGGCCGAAGCCTTCGGCCACAACGCCCTGACCGGCAAACGCCGCGTCGCCATGCAGCAGGATGCCCATCACGGCAGTGCGGTCATCATCCTTCAACTGATCCTGCTTGGCGCGGACCTTGCCCAGCACGACCGGGTTCACCGCCTCGAGGTGGCTGGGGTTCGCGGTCAGCGACAGGTGGACCGCGTTGCCGTCGAACTCGCGGTCACTGGACGCGCCCAGGTGATACTTCACATCGCCTGAGCCATCCACATCCTCGGGCTTGAAGCTGCCGCCCTGAAACTCGTTGAAGATGGCGCGGTAAGGCTTGCGCATCACGTTGGCGAGGATGTTCAGACGCCCCCGGTGCGGCATGCCGATCACGATATCCCTGATCCCCAAAGCGCCGCCGCGCTTGATGATCTGCTCCATCGCCGGGATCAGGCTTTCGCCGCCGTCCAGACCGAAGCGCTTGGTGCCCATGTATTTGACATGCAGGAATTTCTCGAATCCCTCGGCCTCGACCATCTTGTTCAGGATCGCTTTGCGGCCTTCCTTGGTAAAGGCGATTTCCTTGCCGTAACCTTCGATCCGTTCCTTCAGCCAGGCGGCCTGTTCCGGGTCCGAGATATGCATGTATTGCAGCGCAAAGGTGCCGCAATAGGTCCGTTTCACGATCTCGACGATCTGCCGCATGCTGGCGACCTGCAGCCCCAGCACGTTGTCGATGAAGATCGGGCGATCCATGTCGGCATCGGTGAACCCGTAGGTTCTGGGGTCCAACTCGGGGCTGGTGCTGGCCGCGCGCATGCCCAGCGGGTCCAGATTGGCGGCCAGATGGCCCCGGATGCGATAGGCCCGGATCAGCATGAGCGCCCGCAGACTGTCAAGCACAGCGCGCTTGATCTGGTCTTCGCTGACCTTCACGCCGGTATCCACGGCCTTTTCCTTGATCTTCTTGCCTGCCGCCTTGGCGTCGATCTCGGCCCATTCGCCGGTCAGCGCGCCGGTCAGATCATCTGCCGGCATTGGCGGCCAGTCGGTGCGCGCCCAGGATGGCCCGTCCGCCTCGCGCTGGATATCCGGCACGGCGTCGCCCATGGCCCGGAAGAACTCACCCCAGGCGGCATCGACCGCGCCCGGATCCCGCGTGTATTGGGCATAAAGCTGTTCCAGATATTCGGCATTGTGCCCCTGCATGAAGCTTGAGGCATGAAAGGCAGAGTTGGGCGAGTGTTCGGTCATTGGGCTACCTCATATGGGTTGGGACCGTATTGGTTGGTGCCTGGCTGGCTGGGGCGGGCAAGCCACCACAGAACCAGGAGGGGCGACACAAACAAGACAAGCAGTGTCGGAATGACAATGAGCAGAGTGGCACGGGTGAACAGAATGTCCAAACTGCCGCCATGCTGGAAGCTGGACGCAAGGCCGATGCCAAAGACCAGCACGGCAGCGGCCCCGACGATCAGCAGGATCGGCAGCAAGGCGTAAAGCCCGCTGCGCCCGGTATCATGCATCCGCCGCCACGCGACGGCCAGATGCGGGATGAACACGATTAGGGTCACGATGCTTTGCACCGGTTGGCGGGACGTGGCGGTGACGGACTTGACCTCATCGGTTTGCGTCTCAGAGACCTGCGTAAAGAACTGCGCATCGATGATCCCGGCGATGATGTTCCAGATCACGATGAACAGGAAAAAGAACCAGTATTCCGGCCGCGAGGCTCTCCCTGAGAAGGTGAAGAATTTCGAGAAACAGGTGCGGATGGCGTCAGAGAAGGTCATGGGGATACCTCACTGAGGCTTAGTGGGAGAGATACTGATGACTGCCGGTGGCAGAGCATCGAAGATTTGCGGATCGAATGTTCTTCTGGATTCGGGGAGCTCGATTGTCGTCGACGAATAGAGCGTTCTGAGTGTCGGTTCGTCCATATTGGCGGCAAAGATCTTTGCGTTGCCCGCCGTTCCAAACAAGGCTGTCACGCCGTCCCGATTACTCTTTGGCATGTCCTCGGGCCATTTTTCTGCAAAACTGTCGAACTGTGTTACGGCGTCAAGGATGGTGCTGGGTCCCGCCATGATACAATTACCATTACCTAGGCTTACGCCGAGAACTGCCAGTTGGTACTCGCCTTTGCTATATGCGGGCTGGTTCGGAGGCAGCGCAGAGTTGCCCAGAATTGAGGCGGCCATGAAGTCAGCATTTACAATCAAATAACCAAGCTGCGTGCCAAGGTCGTCGCTATTTGCCATTAGCTCGAGGGCTTCATCGCCAAAGACAGTGAAGTCCCGCGCAAACAACGACCAGAACAGCACGTTCAAACTCGTTTGCGGTGCATCACCAGCCTGCCAGCCGAGATTTTTCAACTCGTCATCAACCGCCGCAACGTTGTTTCCGAGGTCAGAACACAGGCTCAATACATCGCGGACGGTTTCCGGTTCACCGGATGCATATACGGAGCTGTACAGAGTACTTAGCGCGACGAATACTGCACCCGTCCGGCGGCACCGCCGGGCAGCGCCCGGCCGCCCCCATGGGCGGGCGCTTTGCGCCCACCCGCGGCCGGGCGCTGCCCTCAGAGCTATGTCCCGGTCCTTGAACATCTTACCCAATCGCTTCCAGCACAGCCTCACCCAGCTGCGCCGGGCTTTCGGCCACGACGATACCGGCACTGCGCATGGCTTCGATCTTGTCCTCGGCACCGCCCTTACCGCCAGCGACAATCGCGCCCGCGTGGCCCATGCGGCGGCCCGGAGGGGCGGTGCGGCCTGCGATGAAGCCGGCGGTCGGCTTCTTGCGGCCCTTCTTGGCCTCATCCGCCAGGAACTGCGCGGCTTCTTCTTCGGCTGAGCCACCGATCTCACCGATCATGATGATCGAGTGGGTCTCGTCATCGGCCAGGAACCATTCCAGCACGTCGATATGCTCGGTCCCTTTGATCGGGTCGCCGCCGATGCCGACGCAGGTGGACTGGCCCAGACCCACATCGGTGGTCTGCTTGACGGCCTCATAGGTCAGCGTGCCCGAACGGGACACAACACCGACCGAGCCGCGTTTGTGGATATGGCCGGGCATGATGCCGATCTTGCAGGCATCGGGCGTGATAACACCGGGGCAGTTCGGGCCGATCAGGCGCGAGTTCGAGCCTTCCAGCGCGCGCTTCACCTTCATCATGTCCAGAACCGGGATGCCTTCGGTGATGCAGACGATCACCTCCATCTCGGCATCGATTGCTTCGAGGATCGAGTCCGCCGCGAAGGGCGGCGGAACATAGATCACGCTGGCGTTGGCTTCGGTCACATGCTTGGCCTCGTGGACCGAGTTGAACACGGGCAGGTCAAGATGGGTCATCCCGCCTTTGCCGGGGGTCACGCCGCCGACCATCTTGGTGCCATAGGCGATGGCCTGTTCGCTGTGAAATGTGCCCTGCGAGCCGGTAAAGCCCTGACAGATCACTTTGGTATTTTCGTCGATGAGGACTGCCATCTGGAATTCCTTCTTTCCTGCTAGCCGGGATAGGTCATCGAGACCTGAACTGTGCCCGGTGATTCATATCGGTGATTATTGCCAATGGTGTAGATATCGATGAGCAGCGGCAGACTGCCGCCTGAGCGGACGGACCAGCTTCCCGGACCGCGCTGTTCAACTGTTGGATAGTACTGACGGAGCGTGCTGCCCACGGTCGCTTCGACCTCGGGCTGGTTCAGCAGCCGGGTGTAGACCGTGCACAGCCCCGCAGGCCGGTTCGTCGCGTCAACCTCGGCATGGGCGGTATTCGCAGGGGCGTCAAAGTAGTGCGACTGGCCCCGACGAAGGCCGGATTGATTCACCCCGCGGTCGACCACGCGATAAGTGAAACCGGCGGCGGGAAAAGCCTGCGCCGCGCTGGCCCTGCGAAACATCACCTCGACGCACCAGTAGGTCAGGCCCAGAACATTGGCCCGCGCCGCATCGCGCATGGGGTCGTTTTGCTGCGCGAGGACGGGTTGTGCCAGAGCCAGAAGAGATATGAGTGCCAACCGTATCATCACTCGGTCTCTGGAATGAATGCGGCAGTGTAGAAGCTGAACACTTCGTCCGTGACGTTGATATCGATCGGATAGGGCAATCCGGGGAGCGCTCCGAAGACCGAATAGTGGACACCGTTTTCGCTCAGCGTGTTTCCACCTGACTTTTCGACCTGTTTGCCACCAACCATGTTAAGTTCGGGTGTTTGTTCCACCATGGCCGTCAAAGCGACGCCAATCTCTCCCGGATTGGTTGGAGGAGATCGGAATTGATTCATCTCGCAGTCGATTTGATACCCTGAAGGACCGTAGGTTATTTGAACCGCTTTCCACAGAGACAAAGCCGGGTCTTCATACACCCAGTGCAGAAGGCTACCGTCGTCGGTCGTCTGATACGTCTGGCTGATCGTATCGATCAGCTTTTTGTACTCCACCCGAGTTAGCGCAAAATAGGGGCCGCATTCCTGCAGAAAACGGCTCCATTCTTCGACAACGAAATTCTGGGCGACTGATTGTGCGTTTGCCGGGTGTGGCAGTGAAATGGTGAAACCCATTCCGATTGCGAACGCCCAAGACGTCAGGCGCGACGCCTTGTAACGACTGCACTCTCGGTCGCCTGGAATTCCGGGCGAGATCATCCCTTAACCGCCTTCACGATCTTCTCCGCACCGTCTTTCAGGTTGTCCGCTGCGATCACGTCCAGGCCCGAGGTGTTGATGATCTCTTTGCCCTTCTCGACATTGGTACCTTCCAGACGCACGACCAGCGGAACCTGCAGGCCGACCTCTTTCACAGCGGCGACGACGCCCTCGGCGATGACGTCACAGCGCATGATGCCGCCGAAGATGTTGACCAGAATGCCTTTGACGTTGGGGTCCGAGGTGATGATCTTGAACGCCTCGGTCACTTTCTCTTTGGTGGCGCCGCCGCCCACGTCGAGGAAGTTGGCGGGCTCGGCCCCATAGAGCTTGATGATGTCCATCGTCGCCATCGCCAGACCGGCGCCGTTCACCATACAGCCGATCTCACCATCCAGCGCGATGTAGTTGAGGTCGTATTTGCTGGCTTCCAGTTCCTTGGGGTCTTCCTCGGTCGTGTCGCGCAGTTCGGCGATATCGGGGTGGCGGTAGACCGCGTTGCCGTCAAAGCCGACCTTGGCGTCCAGCACTTTCAAGTCGCCGCTGTCCGATACGATCAGCGGGTTGATTTCCAGCATCTCCATATCCTTCTCGACGAAGGCGTTGTAGAGCTGGTTCATCAGCTTGACGCATTGCTTGACCTGCGCACCCTGCAGACCCAGCGAAAAGGCGATGCGGCGGCCGTGATAGGGCTGATAGCCGGTGGCGGGGTCCACCGAGAAGGACAGGATTTTCTCGGGCGTGGCGGCGGCCACCTCTTCGATATCCATGCCGCCTTCGGTCGAGCAGACAAAGGAAATCCGGCTGGTCTGGCGATCCACCAGCAGGGCCAGATACATCTCGGTCTCGATGCCCGAACCGGCCTCGATATAGATGCGGTTGACCTGCTTGCCCGCCGGGCCGGTCTGATGGGTGACCAGCGTGCGGCCCAGCATCTTCTTGGCTTCCTCGGCGGCTTCTTCCACCGATTTGGTCAGACGGACACCGCCCTTTTCACCGGCATCGCTTTCCTTGAACGACCCCTTGCCGCGCCCACCTGCGTGGATTTGCGCCTTGACGACCCACAGGGGCCCGTCCAGTTCACCGGCTGCGGTTTTGGCTTCCTCGGCGCGCAACACGGCGCGGCCGTCGGAGACCGGAGCGCCATAGCTGCGAAGAAGCGCTTTGGCCTGATATTCGTGAATGTTCATCGAAATATGTCCCGTCTGACTACGATTGATCCGTTATAGGCGTGTCTAAGGATCAAGTTTAAAGGGTTTTTTGACAGGGAAGAGGTTTTTCGCGAAGATTTTCCATATTTGTGATCACAGGTTTTTTGGGTGTGATCACAAAAGAAAATGCAGTGCTTGAAATGATTCGTGCTCTGGCTGGCCCTGCCGGAAAACACATTCAATAAAGGCGTTTGCGACGTTTGCGCCAACATTTGTGACCCGATCCGGTGGCCGCAAAAGAAAACCGGCCCAGGTTTGGGCCGGTTTGAAAATCCATGACTGAGTGCCTCAGCCCAGCGAGCTGTCGATGCCCTTGCACGCCTCGATCAGGCCTTTGACAGCGTTGACCGAGTTGTCGAAACCGGCCTGCTCTTCTTCGTTCAGCTTGATGTTGACGACCCGCTCGACACCGCCAGCGCCGATGACAGTGGGGACACCGACATACATGCCCTCAACCCCCAGCTCTCCATCGCAATAGGCGGCGCAGGGCAGAACGCGCTTCTGGTCTTTCAGATAAGCCTCGGCCATTTCGATCGCCGAAGTGGCAGGCGCATAAAAGGCAGAACCGGTTTTCAGCAGACCGACGATCTCGGCACCGCCGTCGCGGGTGCGCTGAACGATGGCGTCCAGTTTCTCCTGCGTGGTCCAGCCCATCTCGACCAGATCTGGCAGCGGGATGCCTGCAACGGTCGAATAGCGCACCGACGGTACCATCGTGTCGCCATGGCCGCCCAGAACAAAGGCGGTGACATCGCGCATCGAGACGTTGAACTCTTCCGACAGGAAATGCGCAAAACGGCCCGAGTCCAGAACGCCCGCCATGCCGCAGACCTTGTTGTGCGGCAGACCCGAGAATTCGCGCAGGGCCCAGACCATCGCGTCCAGCGGGTTGGTAATGCAGATGACAAAGGCGTCGGGTGCGTTGGCGGCGATGCCTTCGCCGACCGATTTCATGACCTTCAGGTTGATGCCCAGCAGGTCGTCGCGGCTCATGCCCGGTTTGCGCGGCACACCGGCGGTCACGATGCAGACATCGGCCCCGGCGATATCCTCATAGGACTGGGTGCCCTTCAGCTTGGCGTCAAAGCCCTCTGACGGACCGGATTCCGCAATGTCCAGCGCCTTGCCTTCCGGGGTGCCTTCGGCGATGTCGAACAGGACAACGTCACCAAGTTCTTTCATTGCTGCGAGGTGGGCGAGCGTGCCGCCGATCTGACCTGCGCCGATCAGCGCGATCTTGGGTCTGGCCATTTGGAATATCTCCGATGGGTTTTGAAATCGCGGTTTTGCTAGTCGTAAATCGGGCGCCGCGCAAGCCTGCTGCGGCGTGGCATACAACCGCATACCGTTTGCGCGACCCGCGCTGATTGCGCTAAACCGCCTGTGACACACGCCGATTGACGGGACGCCCGATGTTCGAACTGAACCTGATGTTTTTTGCCGTGGCGATCCCGGCGGTGATTTTTGCGGGGATATCCAAGGGCGGTTTCGGGTCCGGTGTCGCCTTTGCGTCCTCGTCGATTCTGGCGCTGATCCTGACGCCCGGACAGGCGCTGGCGCTGATGTTGCCGATCCTGATGGTGATCGACGTGGCAACGCTGCGGCCTTACTGGAAACGCTGGAGCTGGCCGGATGCACGCCTTTTGATCCTGGGTGCAGTGCCCGGTGTGGCGTTGGGCGCGTGGCTGTATCGCGCGACCGATGACGATCTGCTGCGTTTGCTGATCGGAGGCATTTCGGTTGGATTCGTGATCTGGCACGTCGCTCAGTCCAAGGGTTGGATTCGCGGGTTCGCCAATCGTCTGCCGCCCTCGGCGGGGCTGTTTGCAGGGCTGATCGCCGGGTTTACCAGCTTCGTCAGCCATGCGGGCGGGCCACCTGCCGCCGTCTATCTGCTGTCGCAGCGCCTGTCGAAGACGGAATACCAGGCCAGCACAGTGCTGGTCTTCTGGGTGATCAACGCGGTGAAATTCGTGCCCTTCGCCTATCTGGGCCTGTTCACATGGCACACGGCGCTGGCCGATCTGCTGTTGACCCCGTTCGCCATCCTGGGGGCATGGCTTGGCGTTCGGGCACACTTCATGCTGTCCGAACGCCTGTTCTTTGGCATCGCCTACGTGCTGCTGACCCTGACGGGCAGCAAACTGATCTGGGATGCGCTGACCTAGGCGTTGGGCGGCAGAGCGTCGGCCAAGGCCTCAAACGACTGGCCCGAGGCGATCAGGCAGGTCACACCTTCAGGCAAAGTCACGGTGATGGTCCAGCTGCCGGTTTTGTCCGAGGCATAGACCTCCATCACCGCGCCCTGCCGCGCGATGCCGATGCTGAGGCGCGTTTCGCCATAGGTCTCGGCCAGCCGCTGCACCACATCTGCCCGTGGCGCGCAGTTCTGTGCGCTGACCAGTTGCGCCGCCAGCACCATGATACCCAGCCCGATCGTCATGTTCAGAAGCGTGTTCTTCATCGCTCACCCCTATTCGATTCCATCTGCCAGTCAGGGTGCAATCCGCAGGCCGAAATCGCGTTAAGGCAGCGCACGTTGCGTCAATTGCCGGAAATGCTGCGCTGCGGCGATTTTGCCCTTGAACTTTCCGCCAAAAAATGCCCCATTTCGCGCAACATTATTTCAATGGGAGAGGCCAGTGGACTCGCGTCAACGCCCCTATCGCTCTGTTCTTTACATCCCTGGCTCGCGAGATCGCGCGCTGGACAAGGCCCGCAGCCTGCCGGTTGATGCGATCATCTTCGATCTGGAAGACGCCGTCGCCGTCGATGAAAAGGCCAATGCGCGGGAAACGCTGAAGTCGGCGCTGGCTGCCGGAGGCTACGGAGCGCGGGTCAAGATCGTGCGCATCAACGGGCTGGACACCGAATGGGGCCGTGCGGATGCCGAAGCGGTGCGCGGGATGGATGCCGATGCCGTGCTGCTGCCCAAGGTGAATTCGGCGGCGGATGTGGAAGCACTGGCCGCGATCACCGGTGATCTGCCGATCTGGGCGATGATGGAGACCCCGCGCGGGATGCTGAACGCGCCCCAGATCGCGGCGCATCCGCTGATGGCCGGCTTTGTCATGGGAACCAATGATCTGGCCAAGGAATTGCAAACCCGCTTTCGCCCGGATCGCCTGCCGCTGATGACCTCGCTGGGCCTGTGCCTGCTGGCCGCCAAGGCCGAGGGGCTGATCATCGTGGATGGGGTCTACAACGCTTTCAAGGATGCCGAAGGTCTGGCCGCCGAATGTGAGCAGGGGCGCGACATGGGCTTTGACGGCAAGACACTGATCCACCCGGCGCAGGTGGATGTCGCCAACACGGCCTTTGCCCCCTCGGAGGTCGAGATCGATCTGGCCCGTCGTCAGATCACCGCCTTCGAAGAGACCGAGGCACAGGGGCAGGGCGTCGCCGTTGTCGATGGCAAGATCGTGGAAAACCTGCACGTTGCAACCGCCCGCGAAATTCTGGCAAAAGCAGAGGCGATTTCAGCTTTGCAAGCGGGGTAAGCCAGCATGGGCTTTGTTCTTCTGATCCTTGGCGTGGCGCTTTGGTGGGCCGCGCATCTGTTCAAACGCGTGATGCCCGAGCGCCGCGCGGCGATGGGCGATGCGGGCAAGGGTGCTGTCGCGCTGGCGCTGGTGGCGGCGATATTGCTGATGGTCTTCGGTTATCGGACTGCCGATTCTTTCGACACAATCGTTACTCCGCCCGGATTGAAGCACGTGAACAATCTGCTGGTCCTGATCGGGATCTGGATGATGAGTCCGGCCGGCACCAAAGGCCGTCTGTTTTCTGGGCTTCGACACCCGATGTTGCTCGGGTTTTCGCTCTGGGCGTTTGCGCATCTGCTGGTCAACTATGATCCTGCGTCGTTGATCTTGTTCGGCGGCCTGCTGGCCTGGGCTATCGTCGAGATAGTTACAATCAACAAATCCGAACCCGACTGGACCCCCGGCGAGCCCGGCACCTATGGCAAGGATGCGATGTTCTTTGTCGCCTCGATCGTGCTGCTGGGCATCATCGGCTATATCCACGGGCTGGTCGGCCCGTCTCCGTTCGGATCGTAAGGGGTTAATCACATGGCAAAACTCTACCGTCTGCTGACCGAGGAAGACACCTCGGCCTTCTGCCACAAAGTGTCCGATGCGCTGGCAAAGGGATGGGAGCTTCATGGCGACCCGGACTACGCCTTTGACGCGGCCAACAACGTGATGCGCTGTGCGCAGGCTGTCACCAAAGAGGTCGAAGCCGACTATTCCCCCGAAATGAAACTGGGACAGCAATAATGGCAAAAACCAATCCGGGTAACTTTTTCGAGGATTATTCTGTCGGGCAGGTGCTGCATCATGCGGTGCCGCGCACCGTGACCGATGGGGAACGGGCGCTCTATAATGCGCTCTACCCCGCGCGCCATGCACTCTATTCCTCGGATGAGTTCGCGCGGACCTCTGGCCTGCCGCAAAGCCCCATCGACGATCTGGCGGCGTTCCATGTGGTATTTGGCAAAACGGTCCCCGATATCTCGCTGAATGCGGTTGCCAATCTGGGCTATGCCGAGGGGCGCTGGTTGAAGCCGGTCTATCCAGGCGACACGCTGCGGTCGGATTCCGAGGTGATCGGCCTCAAGCAGAATTCAAATGGCAAGACCGGTGTTGTCTGGGTGCGGACACGCGGGCTGAACCAGCATGACGAGGTGGTCATCGAATATGTCCGCTGGGTGATGGTGCGCAAATCGAACCTCGATGTGCCTGCGCCCGAGACGTTGGTGCCCGAGTTGAAAAAGGTCTTGGACCCCAGTGATCTTGTCATTCCGCAGGGCCTCGATTTCACGACCTACGACTTTGCCCGGTCCGGCGAGCCGCATCGCTGGAGCGATTACGCAGTCGGAGAAACCATCGACCATGTGGATGGCGTGACCGTGGAAGAGGCCGAGCATATGCTGGCCACCCGCCTGTGGCAGAACACCGCCAAGGTGCATTTCGACCTGACCTTCCGCCCCGAGGGACGGTTGATCTATGGCGGTCACGTGATCTCGATGGCGCGGGCCTTGTCGTTCAACGGTCTGGCCAATGCGCAGATGATCGTGGGCCTGAACGGTGGCGCGCATGCCAACCCGTGTTTTGCGGGCAATACGATCAAGGCGTGGTCCGAGGTTCTGGACAAGGCCGAAACAGATGTGCCGGGCGTGGGCGCGCTGCGCCTGCGGCTGGTAGCGACCAAGGGCGGAGCGCCGTTTGAACTGCGCAATGCCGATGGCAAATACCTGCCCGACGTGTTGCTGGATCTGGATTATTGGGCGTTGATGCCGCTCTGACCTTCGCCGCTCTTGTCACGACATTCTGAGGAAGGCAGGGCGCGCCATCCGTGCTAACCTGCGCCCATGGTTTTGCTTCGGTCCCTTGCTGTTTGTTTGTTTCTGGCCCCGCCCGTCTGGGCCTGCGACCTTGCACTGGCGCTGGCGGTGGATGTGTCGGGCTCGGTCGACAGCAACGAGTACCGCATTCAGATGGACGGGCTTGCCACCGGGTTGCGCGATCCGGTGGTTTCCGAGGCGCTGGTGAGGGGGCAGGCGCGGTTGATGCTGGTCCAGTGGACCGGCGCGTCACGCCAGCGGATCACGATCCCCTGGACCCGGATCGACAGTTTCGATGCGCTGGACAGCTTCGCGGATCAGGTGGCCGCCGACCCAAGGGTCTGGCGCAATTTCTCGACCGCGATCGGCGAAGCGCTTGAAGCCACGATTGCCAGTTTCGACACCGTGTCGGATTGCAAGCGCCTGCTGATCGACATCTCGGGCGACGGAATATCGAACGAGGGGGTCGAGCCAACACAGGTTCACAGCCTTCTGCGCAGCCGGGGCGTGACGGTGAACGCCATCGCCATCGAAGAAAGCGAGCCCGACCTGACCGCCTATTTCTTTGAAAACGTGATCGTCGGCGAAGGTGCGTTTGTCGTTTCAGCCGCCGGATTCGACGATTACCCCGAGCGAATTCGAAAAAAGCTTCTGCGCGAAGTGACGCAGCAAACCGCGGCCCTGAAATGAGGCCGTGCAGATTCGTGATCACAACGCTTCGCCGTTGAAATCGCTAACATTGAAAGGGTGGAATAGGTTTTGTGATCACGAGATTATTTTGTGTGATCACATAGCGCGACATTCCGCCATTTTGAGGCAAAATTAACCCTTTTTGCAGCTGCAGCACGTGACAGACGTGGAAAAAACGGTAAAACCATCGGAAGCCAACCGAAAAGGAGCCGCCATGGCCGATGTCAATCGGGGCAACCGCCCGTTATCGCCGCATCTGTCGATCTATCGTCCACAGCTGACGTCGGTCACATCTATCCTGACGCGCATCACCGGAAACGCCCTGATCATCGCCGGGCTGCTGATCGTCTGGTGGTTCCTCGCTGCGGCGACCTCGCCCGAGGCCTTTGCGGTTGCAAATGGGGTGATCACCTCGGTTCTGGGCGATCTGGTCATGGCGCTGTCGGTCTGGGGCATCTGGTATCACGCGCTGGCGGGCGTCCGTCATCTGATCTGGGACAACGCTTTGGGGCTGGACCTGCCCACAGCAACCAAGCTGGGCTGGGCGGTTGTCATCGGCTCGGTCGTGCTGACCCTGCTCACCCTGCTGATCGTCGCGTAAAGGAGGCCTGACATGCGTTATCTGACGGACCGCAAACGCGCGATGGGCCTGGGATCGGCCAAGGCGGGTACGGCTCATTTCTGGCGGATGAAGGTCAGCTCGGTGGCTTTGCTGATCCTTGTCCCGCTGTTCATCTTCACATTCGGCCCGGTTCTGGGTCAGCCCTATGACGTGGTGCTGGATTATTACTCGCGCCCCTTCCCGGCGATTGTCGCGGCGCTGACGCTGGCGGTCGGGTTCAAACATTTTGCCGAAGGCGCGCAGGTGATGCTCGAGGATTATGTGCACGGCACCATGGAGAAGGTGCTGATCATCCTGACCACCTGCCTGTCCTACGGCGCGGCTGCCGCTGGCATCTTCGCCATCGCGCGTATTGCCCTTTAAATCCCGGAGCTGAAAGAAATGGCTGCATACGAATACGAAACACACGAATATGACGTGGTCGTGGTCGGCGCCGGTGGGGCCGGTCTGCGGGCGACGCTGGGCATGGCCGAACAGGGCCTGCGCACGGCCTGCGTGACCAAGGTGTTCCCGACCCGCTCGCACACGGTTGCCGCACAAGGCGGCATCGCGGCGTCGCTGTCGAACATGGGGCCTGATCACTGGCAGTGGCATATGTATGACACCGTCAAGGGCTCGGACTGGCTGGGTGACACCGACGCGATGGAATATCTGGCGCGTGAAGCCCCCAAGGCGGTCTACGAGCTGGAGCACTATGGCGTGCCGTTCAGCCGGACCGAAGAGGGCAAGATTTATCAGCGCCCCTTCGGTGGCCACACCACCGAGTTTGGCGAAGGCCCCGCCGTGCAGCGTACCTGTGCCGCCGCCGACCGGACCGGCCACGCGATCCTGCACACGCTTTATGGTCAGTCGCTGAAGAACAATGCTGAGTTCTATATCGAATATTTCGCCATCGACCTGATCATGTCCGAGGACGGGCAGTGTCAGGGCGTTGTCTGCTGGAAGCTGGACGACGGCACGATGCATGTCTTCAACGCCAAGATGGTGGTGCTGGCGACCGGCGGTTATGGCCGGGCCTATTTCAGCGCGACCTCAGCCCATACCTGCACCGGCGACGGCGGCGGCATGGTGGCCCGCGCGGGACTGGCGCTGCAGGATATGGAGTTCGTGCAGTTCCACCCGACCGGCATCTACGGCTCGGGCTGCCTGATCACCGAAGGCGCGCGGGGTGAGGGCGGATACTTGACCAACGCAGAAGGCGAACGGTTCATGGAGCGTTATGCGCCCCAGTACAAGGACCTTGCGCCGCGCGACTATGTCTCGCGTTCCATGACCATGGAAATCCGCGAAGGCCGTGGGCACGGCGACGACGGCGATCACATCCACCTGAACCTCAGCCACCTGCCCGCCGAGGCCTTGGCCGAGCGCCTGCCGGGCATCTCGGAATCCGCCCGTGTGTTTGCCGGTGTGGATGTCACCAAGGAACCGATCCCGGTTCTGCCGACCGTGCACTACAATATGGGCGGTATCCCGACCAACTATTGGGGCGAGGTTCTGAACCCGACCGCCGATGATCCGACCGCCGTGGTCCCCGGCCTGATGGCTGTGGGTGAGGCCGGTTGTGCCTCGGTCCATGGGGCGAACCGTCTGGGGTCGAACTCGCTGATCGACCTTGTGGTCTTTGGCCGCGCGGCGGCGATCCGGGCTGGCAAGGTGGTTGATGCCGCCGCGCCGAACCCGGAACTGAATCAGGCCTCGGTCGACATGGCCTTTGATCGGTTCGACGCGGTGCGCAATGCCAGTGGGGCGGTTCCGACCGCCGATCTGCGGCTTGAGATGCAGAAGACCATGCAGCAGGACGCAGCCGTGTTCCGCACCGCCAAAACCATGGCGGAAGGGGTCGAGAAGATGACCGAGATTGCCGCCAAGATGGACGATCTGAAGGTTTCGGACCGCTCGCTGGTCTGGAACAGCGACCTGATGGAATCGCTGGAACTGACCAACCTGATGCCAAGCGCGTTGGCCACCATCGTCGGGGCCGAGGCGCGCAAGGAATCCCGTGGTGCCCATGCGCATGAGGATTTCACCGAGCGGGATGATGAGAACTGGCGTGTCCATACCGTGTCCCGGGTCGATGGCAACAAGGTCGAGCTCAGCTATCGCCCGGTGATTGTCGATCCGCTGACCACCGAGGATCAGGGCGGCATCAGCCTCAAGAAAATCGCGCCCAAGGCGCGGACGTTCTAAGGGGCGACGCAGTGGGGCGCAGGCGTCATAACCAAGCGGGTACAGCGTGCGGCCTTTGCGCGCAGCGCCCTGCCGGGTGCGCCTCATGACGGTTCAGGTTCTGCAACCCACCGGAAGCGATCCGAAGATCCTGCTGATCGGTCTGAATCGCTGTGCGACGACCTCGTTCCACAAGCTGTTTCAGGCCAACGGCATCCCGTCGGTGCATTGGGTGGATGACAAGGGCGATAACCTGGCGCAGCGGATGATGACGAATATCGCCATGGGCCGCAAACCGCTGGACGGGTTCGGCGCGACCCGTGCCTTTGCCGATCTGGCCTTTGTCAACGGCCGCTTCATGGTCGATGGCGCGCGGTTCTTTCGCGAATTGCTCGAGGCCTATCCGGATGCCTATTTCCTGCTGAACACACGCAACCGCGACGACTGGATCGCGTCCCGCGCGCATCACGCCAATGGCGGCTATCTCGAACGCTGCTGCAAGGCCAACGGCCAGACGGCGGATGAAGTGAAACGGGGCTGGGCGCACATGTACGACGTGCACCACGCCGAGGTCGAAGCCTATTTCGACGGCAACCCCCGGTTCCTGCGCTTTGACATCGATGAGGACACGCCGCAGGCAATCGCGGACTGGCTCTCATCCGATTTTGATGTGAACATTGCCCATTGGGGGCACTACAATCGCGGCGCGTCAAAACGCGCCCGGACAGGCTGAATGGAGAATTGAGATGGTTCAACTGACCCTGCCCAAGAATTCCCGGATCACCACCGGTAAGACCTGGCCCAAGCCCGAAGGCGCAACCAATGTGCGCAAATTTCAGATTTACCGCTGGAACCCCGACGATGGGCAGAACCCGCGCGTGGATACATATTTTGTCGATATGGACACCTGCGGCCCAATGGTTCTGGACGCGCTGATCAAGATCAAGAACGAGGTCGATCCGACCCTGACCTTCCGCCGGTCCTGCCGCGAGGGCATCTGCGGCTCCTGTGCGATGAATATCGACGGGATCAACACGCTGGCCTGTATCTACGGCATGGATGAGATCAAGGGCGACGTGAAAATCTATCCGCTGCCGCATATGCCGGTGGTCAAAGATTTGATCCCCGACCTGACCCATTTCTATGCCCAACATGCCAGCATCATGCCGTGGCTGGAAACCAAGACCAACCGTCCGGCGAAAGAATGGAAGCAATCCATCGAGGACCGCCGCAAGCTGGATGGCCTGTATGAATGCGTGATGTGCGCAAGCTGTTCGACTTCGTGCCCCAGCTACTGGTGGAACGGTGACCGCTATCTTGGCCCCGCCGCGCTGCTGCATGCCTATCGTTGGATCATCGACAGCAGGGATGAGGCCACGGGCGAGCGTCTGGATGAACTGGAAGACCCGTTCAAGCTGTATCGCTGCCACACCATCATGAACTGCGCCAAGACCTGCCCCAAGGGTCTGAACCCGGCCAAGGCGATTGCCGAGATCAAGAAGATGATGGTCGAACGCGCCATCTGATGCGCGCCCTGCGCTTGCCGGATTGCGGCAAGCGCATGCCCAGATTGCAAAATTATGCGAGGCGCTGCCCGTAAGCACGCCCTAATCCGAGCGCAGGGAGGAGTGATGAGATCAAGTCAGGATCACTCCGATGAGGACAAACACAGCCAAAACAAAAATCGCAGGCAGAAGAGGCACTGGAACTGCTCGAGCAGGCCTGGGCCTATTACACTCCACAGCCCGTTCCGGTCAAAACGGCGGACCAGCCGGACCTGTTTGAATACGCAAACGCGGCCTGAGCCGAAATATATCGAACTTGCCAACACCGGTTGGAATGGGCATTGAAATGAAATGCCCGTTCTGCTTCTTCTTCTTGCCGCCGGAGTGTTCGCCTATTTTATCTGGCGCGCGCGATCCTCATCTCTCAGCCGCGATTGCCGCTGGCGGCAACACCGCAAAGAGGGTCTGTGGGTCTGCACCTTTTGCGGGGCAGAGCATGAGGGGGCGGACAGCCCGACGCAATGTTTGCGGAACTCTGTTGAGCGAGAGTGAGCGGGCAGGGGCAAGCCCTGCCCGACGAGTGTCAGGTCGCCTCGGGAAAGGCGGTCTGCAGTGCGATTTCGACCATATCGCCAAAACTGCTTTCGCGGTCGGATGAGGGCAGCGCCTCGCCGGTCAGCAGATGATCTGAGACCGTCAAAACCGCCAAAGCCCGGCACTTGTGGCGCGCGGCGAGGATATAAAGCTCGGCGGCCTCCATTTCGACGCCCAGAATGCCATGCCGGACCATCTGTTCATTCAGATCGGGGCGTTCGTCATAGAACACGTCAGACGAATAGATGCCGCCAACATGGGTCGGTGTGCCCTTGGCCTGCGCTGCTGCGGCGGCGGCCTGCAACAGGTCCCAATCGGCGCAGGGGGCGAAGTTCAACTCCTTCATGATGCCGCGCGACGGGGTGCTGAGCGTGGTTGAGGTCATCGCAAGAATGACGTCGCGCACATTGACACTTTCCTGCATGCCGCCGCACGAGCCGATCCGGATCAGCGTTTTGGCCCCGTAATCGCGGATCAGTTCATTTACGTAGATCGAAAGGGACGGCATCCCCATGCCACTGCCCTGAATGGTAACAGGGTTTCCCTTCCAATTTCCGGTGAACCCGAGCATTCCGCGGACGTTATTGACTTGTTTAACATCTTGCAGAAATGTTTCCGCCGCCCATTTCGCCCGATACGGATCACCGGGCAAAAGAACGGTTTCCGCAATTTCACCTTTTTCAGCGCCGATATGAATTGTCATTCCGAAACACGCCCTGTTTTAGATTTCCAACTCGGAAATATCCGCACCCGATTTCAATGCGTCATGAACCCATTGCGGTTTGCGGCCCCGACCGGTCCAGGTCTGATCCGGCGCGGCCGGGTTGCGGTATTTTGCCTTTGCTTTCGGCCCCTTAGCGCCGCGCGGTGCATCGCCCGACAATTCGGACAGCGAGAATCCGAATTCGGCGGCTGCCTTTTCCGCGGCTTTCAGCGCTTCCTGACGCTCGCGTTTCTCGGCGTTCACAAGCGCCTTTTCGACATTATCGCGTAAGTTCAGCAGCTCTTTTCGCGACATGCTTTCAAGATTGATCCCCATCATTCTTCTCCGTACCTGTATTGAATCACGGCAAACATACGTATCCGTATGAATTGCAAATGCCGGTATATTCCATTCCCGTTTGATCGGAAATAGGTATTGGGAAGTTTGGGATAAAGTGGTCGTTATTCCGCCGCTATCGATTGCGGATCCACCAGGGTCACGATGTCACCCATGATGGAATTCAACTCGAAATTCTTGGGCGTGTAGATTTTCGCCACCCCCATGGATTTCAACTTTTCCGCGTCTTCATCGGGAATGATACCGCCGACAATCACCGGAATATGCGCCAGACCTGCGTCTTTCATACGGGTCATGACGTCCTGAACCAGGGGCAGATGGCTGCCGGACAGGATCGACAGGCCGATCACATGGGCGTCGTCCTCGATGGCTGAGGTCACGATTTCCTCGGGCGTCAGGCGGATACCCTCATAGCTGATATCCATGCCGCAATCGCGGGCGCGGAATGCGATCTGTTCGGCCCCGTTCGAATGTCCGTCCAGCCCCGGTTTGCCGACCAGGAATTTCAGGCGGCGGCCCAGCCGGTCGCTGGCGGCATCCACGGCGGCGCGCAGGTCGTCCAGACCTTCGGTCTTGTTCGACACCGACCCCGAAACGCCCGTTGGGCCGCGATAGGTGCCGTAGACCTTGCGCATCTCCTCGGCCCATTCGCCGGTGGTGACCCCGGCCTTGGCAGCGGCAATGGACGGCTCCATCACATTGGCCCCGGTCTGCGCCGCCTCGCGCAACGCCGCCAGAGCCGCCTTAACCGCTGTGTCGTCGCGTTCGCTGCGCCAGTCGTTCAGGCGGTTGATCTGTTCCTGCTCGACCGCCGGATCGACAACCATGATGCCGCCATCTTCGGTCTGCAGCGGCGAGGGTTCGCCGTCGATCCATTTGTTCACGCCGACAACGACGGTTTCGTTGCGCTCGATCCGGTTCAGGCGCTCGGCATTTGAATCCACCAGACGGGATTTCATGTACTCGATCGAAGCGACCGCGCCGCCCATCGAGTCCAGATTGGCCAGTTCGGCCCGCGCGCCCTCTTTCAATTCCTCAACCTTGGCATCCACGGCGGGGTTGCCATCGAACAGGTCGTCATATTCCAGCAGGTCGGTCTCATAGGCCAGAATCTGCTGCATCCGCATCGACCATTGCTGATCCCATGGGCGGGGCAGGCCCAGGGCTTCGTTCCATGCGGGCAATTGCACGGCGCGCGCGCGGGCCTTCTTGGAAAGGGTGACGGCCAGCATCTCGATCAGGATGCGGTAGACGTTGTTTTCCGGCTGCTGCTCGGTCAGGCCCAGCGAATTCACCTGTACGCCATAGCGGAATCGGCGGAACTTGGGGTTCTCGACGCCGTAGCGCTGTTGCAGGATCTCATCCCAAAGATCGACGAAAGCGCGCATTTTGCACATTTCGGTGACAAAGCGGATGCCGGCATTCACGAAGAAGGAAATCCGCCCGCACAGCGCCGGGAAGTCCTCGGCAGGCACACGGGGGCGCAATTCGTCCAGCACCGCGATTGCGGTGGCCAGCGCATAGGCAAGTTCCTGTTCCGGCGTAGCACCCGCCTCTTGCAGGTGATAGGAACACACGTTCATCGGGTTCCATTTCGGCACGTTGGAATAGCAATACTCGGCCACATCCGCGATCATCTTGAGCGAGGGTTTGGGCGGGCACACATAAGTCCCGCGGCTCAGGTATTCCTTGATCAGGTCGTTCTGCACCGTGCCTTGCAGTTTAGACACATCCGCGCCCTGTTCCTCGGCCACCGCGATATACAGCGCCAAAAGCCACGGCGCGGTTGCGTTGATCGTCATCGAGGTGTTCATCTGTTCCAGCGGAATCTGGTCGAACAGAACCCGCATGTCGCCCAGATGGCAGATCGGCACGCCCACTTTGCCGACCTCGCCGCGCGCCAGCGTGTGATCGCTGTCATACCCGGTCTGGGTCGGCAGATCGAAAGCCACCGACAGCCCGGTCTGACCCTTGGCCAGATTGCCCCGGTACAGCGCGTTCGAGGCCTGGGCGGTGGAATGTCCGGCATAGGTCCGGATCAGCCAGGGGCGGTCTTTCTGCGTCTGCGTCATAAGCGGGCCTCGATTCACGTTGAGCAACAAAATTACGTTCAGACGTTCTAAAGCGCAATTTTCGGGACATGTCAATTCGCTGCGTTGCGGCATTCCGGGATTGTTCAGATTGTGAGCGCTGGCGATTGATGGCAGTGTGCAGTCATGACGCAGACCGTGGAACTTCCGCTTTGGCTTTTTGTGCTGATCGTGATCTTTGCCGCGGTCACCTTCGCGTCGCATTTTCTGTTTCCCTCGGTGCGCTGGTTCTTTCGCCGCCGCCTGGAACGCGCGGTCTCGCGCCTGAACACACGCCTGCAACGTCCGATCCAGCCGTTCAAGCTTGCGCGCCGTCACGACATGATCCAGCGGCTGATCTACGATCCGCAGGTGGGGCAGGCAGTGCAGCAGCATGCGCGTGAAGAGGGCATCCCCGAAAGCGTCGCCTCGGAAAAGGCGCGCCGCTATGCGCGCGAGATTGTGCCGTCATTCTCGGCCTTTGCCTATTTCAGTTTTGCCATCCGTCTGGCGCGTCTGCTGAGCAATACGTTCTATGACGTGCGCCTGAGCTATGAAGACGAGGCGGCGGTGAAAGACATCGACCCGGACGCCACGGTTGTCTTTGTCATGAACCACCGCAGCAATATGGACTATGTGCTGGTGACCTATCTGGCGGCGCAGCAGTCGGCCTTGTCCTATGCGGTGGGGGAATGGGCGCGGGTCTGGCCGCTAAGCCGCCTGATCCGGGCCATGGGCGCTTATTTTATCCGCCGCAAGTCCGGCAATGAACTTTATCGTCAGGTGCTGGCCAGCTATGTGCGCCACGCGACCGAGGCCGGTGTGACGCAAGCCATGTTTCCCGAAGGTGGTCTGAGCCTGACCGGGGCGCTGGGCCGCCCCAAGCTTGGATTGCTCAAATACATCATGGACGGAACCTCGCCTGACGGACGGGATGTGGTGTTTGTGCCGGTTGCGCTGAACTACGACCGGGTGCTGGAAGATACCATTCTGACCCGCGCGGCGCTGGGATCAGAACGGCGGTTCCGGGCCCGGATCGGGGTGATCACCGGCTGGATCCTGAAACAGTTCTGGCGTCGGCTGATTGGCCGGTACAAGCGGTTCGGGGTGGCCTCGGTCCGTTATGGAATGCCGATCTCGCTGCGCGAGTTTCGGGGCGGCAATGGCGAAGATGTGATGACGGATCTTGCAAGGGAACTGATGCGGCGCATCGGGCGGGCCATCCCCTTGGTTCCCGTACCCGCGGCCTGCGCGTTGCTGCAGGACAAACAGACCCTATCGGTAACCGAGGCACAGACGCGGATCGAAGCCATGCTGGAGCAGGACAACACGCAACCGGCGACCTATACCGATGCGGTCTCGGCCGCGCTCGACATTCTGGTTGAACGCCGGATTCTGCGCCGGCAGGGGGATGTTCTGTCGCTGTCGGGACAGCGCACGGACCTGCTGGAATATTACGCTGCTTCGGTCCCGGACCGTCTGAATTTGGCTGACGCCGCACCTGCAAAAGAAAATTCTGCACCTGCTGGGTCATAAAATTACAAATTCGCGTGGAAAACGGTTGCATTGTTGCGTGGCGGCCAATATCCCATCAAATGAAGCACGCGATTCTGCGTCGCGGCAAAAGTAATGAAAGAAAAAGGAGGCCAGCATGGCTTTGGACACCGAAAGCGGTATCGCGTCGTACGAGGCACCCGAGAAAGACCTCTATGAAATGGGTGAAATCCCTCCGATGGGATTTGTGCCCAAACAGATGTATGCGTGGGCCATCCGCAAGGAACGCCACGGCGAGCCGGTCACGGCCATGCAGCAGGAGGTTGTCGATGTTCCGGCGCTGGACAGCAACGAGGTGCTGGTTCTGGTGATGGCGGCGGGCGTCAACTATAACGGCGTCTGGGCTGCGCTGGGCCAGCCGATCAGCCCGTTTGACGGCCACAAGGCCCCGTATCACATTGCCGGTTCGGATGCCTCGGGCATTGTCTGGGCGGTGGGCGACAAGGTGAAACGCTGGAAGGTCGGGGATGAGGTTGTCATCCACTGCAACCAGGACGATGGCGATGATGAGGAATGCAACGGCGGCGATCCGATGTATTCGACCAGCCAGCGCATCTGGGGGTACGAGACGCCGGATGGCTCGTTCAGCCAGTTCACCCGCGTGCAGGCGCAACAATTGATGCCGCGCCCCAAGCACCTGACCTGGGAAGAGGCCGCGTGCTACACCCTGACCCTCGCCACAGCATATCGCATGCTGTTCGGGCACGAGCCGCATGACCTGAAGCCCGGCCAGAACGTTCTGGTCTGGGGCGCGTCGGGCGGGCTGGGTTCATACGCGATCCAGTTGATCAACACGGCGGGTGCCAATGCGATCGGCGTGATCTCGGATGAAAGCAAGCGTGACTTTGTCTTGGGTCTGGGCGCCAAGGGCGTTCTGAACCGCAAGGATTTCAATTGCTGGGGGCAATTGCCCACGGTGAATACCCCGGAATATGCCGAGTGGTTCAAAGAGGCCCGCAAGTTCGGCAAGGCGATCTGGGACATCACCGGCAAGGGCAACAATGTCGACATGGTGTTCGAGCACCCCGGCGAAAGCACTTTTCCGGTCTCGACCTTCGTGGTGAAAAAGGGCGGCATGGTGGTGATCTGCGCCGGAACCTCGGGGTTCAACTGCACCTTTGACGTCCGCTACATGTGGATGCATCAGAAACGCCTGCAGGGATCGCATTTCGCGCATCTGAAACAGGCCTCGGCCGCGAACAAGCTGATGGTCGAGCGTCGCCTGGATCCGTGCATGTCCGAAGTCTTTACATGGAACGACCTGCCCGAGGCGCATATGAAGATGCTGCGCAACGAGCACAAGCCGGGCAACATGTCGGTTCTGGTGCAATCGCCCCGCACCGGCCTGCGCACGCTTGAGGAAGTTCTGGACGCAGGCTGAGATACACGCATCGGTTGTTGACCCTGACACCCGCAAACTGCGCTGCCGGTTTGCGGGTGTTTTGCGTTTGATTTTCACCGCGCCCCGTTTTCAAGGTCTTACAATTTTCAGCCCCGCTGTTTTTGGGGAGTAGAAACCAGCGAATATGCCAATAAACATGGCACATGTTATGGTTGTGTTAACCCTTCGTTAACTAATTCAGTGAGACCCTGATGGCGCAAAATGATTGGATACTGGACGTTTTGTCGGACCTTAACGCTTTCGCCGTCGCGAATGGGTTAAGTGCGCTTGCGGAACAGCTTGATGACACCAAGTTGATCGCTGCGGCCGAGATCGCGTCCATGAAGGATGAGGCACAGACGCCCGCGCATGGGAACAGAACTCGATTTGAGTCAAATCCTGCAGGATTTGGAAAACACCAGCACGCTTGATGAACTCACCGGCGTCGCCGTTCGGCTACGGAACCGGCTGAAGGTCGAACATCTGACATATCACTGGGTGGATGGCGCCGGGGACCAATACGGCTGCACCACCTATTCCGATGCCTGGGAGGAACGGTATCGGGACAAGAATTACCACAGAATTGACCCCGTTATCCTGGGCTGTTTCCAGCGGTTTCATCCGGTTGACTGGAAAACTCTGGACTGGTCGGGAAAGGTGGCCAAGGCGTTTTTGCAGGATGCGCGCAGCCATGGGGTTGGCAATCAGGGATATTCGATCCCGATCCGCGGCCCCAATTGCCAGTTTGCCCTGTTCACGGTCAATCATTCCTGCAGCGATCCGGTCTGGGCCGATTTCATCGCCACCTATGGGCGCGAGCTGATTCTGGTGGCGCATTACATCAACCGCAAAGCGCTGGAGTTCGAGGTGGACAGGCAACCCGACGCCCCGCGCAGCCTGTCGCCCCGTGAAATTGACGCGATGACGCTGCTGGCGCTGGGCTACAGCCGGGCGCAGGTGGCTCATTCCCTGTCGATCTCTGAACACACATTGCGGGTCTATATCGAAAGCGCGCGCTCGAAGCTGGGCGCGCAGAATACCACTCATGCCATCGCAACGGCCCTCAGCCGCGGATTAATAGTCGTTTAACGGGCGCTCGCCCCTCGAACGGGAAATTAACCACGTGCTTGTACCCCCTTCGTTCCTTCACAGGACGACAAGGGGAACAAGACATGTTGCGCTATCTCTATGCTGATGAGCTGCACAAATTTCCGGTATTGGCCGAGGGGATGTTCAGGGACCGGGCGGATCAGTTCAAAACCCGTCTGGGATGGGATGTTCACGTCAATGACAAGGGGGAAGAGCGGGATCAGTACGACGACCTGAATCCGCTTTACGTCATTTGGGAAGAAGCCGATGGCAGCCATGGCGGCTCGATGCGGGTTCTGCCGACGACCGGACGGGTTATGGTGAATGAGGTCTTTGGCCATCTGACCGGCGGCAGACCGATCCACAGCCCCCTGATCTGGGAGGTGACGCGCTTCTGCCTGTCCCGCACCGCCAGCCCGCACACCGCCGGGGCCATCATGCTGAGTGGTGGTGAGATGATGGAGGGGTTCGGCCTGACCAACATCGCCGGGGTGTTCGACGCGCGCATGATCCGCATCTACCGCCTGATCGGTTCCTCGCCTCAGGTTCTGGGCACCGAAGGCAGCGGTCGCGATCAGATTTCGGTGGGCCTGTGGCCCTATTCTGCGGACGATTGCAACCGCGTGGCGGAGCGTGCGGGCATCCCGCGCGAGCTGTCGCGTCTGTGGTTCAACACCGCGTTTGGCACCGGTCGGCAACACCGGTTTGCGCTGTCTGCTTGAACGGCTGGATTTCGCAAATCCGCATCTGGTGAAGGCTGGCGCGGCCCTGTAGGGTCGCGCCATGTCCTTGCCGAATGTGACTTTCTCTGACGATCAGGCCGCGGCTTTCGACAGCATTGCCGAGATGCTGCGCGCGGCCGGTGTTGACCTGGAAGACGACGCCCTGCTGAAACTGCCGGGGGGCGGAACATCGGGCACAATGGCGGTGATCGGCAAGGCCGGTTCGGGCAAGACGCTGTTGCTGGCCGAGCTTTACAAGGCGCTGGCCGAAACGGGCGTGCAGATCGTTTCGGGTGATTTTGAAAGCCGGAAGTCGAGGGACAAGCGCAGCCTTGCGATTCTGGCCCCGACCAACAAGGCCGCCAGCGTGTTGCGGCTGCGCGGGGTGCCCGCGACGACCATTCACCGCATCCTTTATACGCCGGTTTACGACCCGGAATATGAACGCATCGCCGAATGGCTGGCGGGCAATGACGACCGGCCCGAGATCGAAGGCCTGACCGACGAAGCGCTGGATCGTGCTGCCGCCTTTTATGCGAACAACAAATCCATTCCGGGGGCTCTGGCCGCTGCTGGCCTGCGCGGCTCGGACTTCATCACCGGCTGGAAACGCCGGGATGAGCCGCTGGATATCGGCTTTGTCGATGAGGCCTCGATGCTGGACGACCGGCAGTTCGAGGACCTGCAGGAAATCTTTCCCACCCTGCTGCTGTTCGGCGATCCGGCACAGCTGGCCCCCGTCAACCAGTCCGGGTCGATGGTGTTCGACGGGCTGCCCGAGCCGCGCAAGCTGACCCTGCACCGGGTGCACCGGCAGGACGCGGACAACCCCATCCTCGACCTCGCGCATGCGCTGGCCGACCCGGCCATGGGGTTTGAGGATTTCGAGCGTCTGATCGAAGACACCGCCCGCCGCGACGACCGTGTGGTCTGGGGCCAACGGGTCGAGGTCGATCTGATGGCGCGCAGCCCGGTTCTGGTCTGGCGCAACGCGACCCGCATCCGGCTGATACAGGCGTTCCGGCAGGTGCACGGCGCGCCGGATACGGAATTGCTGGAAGGTGAGCCGCTGATCTGTGACGGCATCGAACTGCCGTTGAAACACCGCAAAAAGCGCCTTGATCTTGAGGCGCGCGGGCTGATCAAGGGTGCTCAGGTCATCTATCTGGGGCCGGGCCGGAAGCCCGGATTCTCGCGACTCCATGTGATGGGGGCCGAAGACCCGCAGGTCAGCGCCGCCTCGATCGTAAAGATCGAAAAACCGGATGAGGAAGAGCCGTTCATCCCCTACGCGGCCCGCATGGGGGCCACCTTTCTGCACGGTGCAGCGGTAACCATCCACAAGGCGCAGGGGTCGCAATGGGACACGGTGCAGGTCTTTGCCCCCGACATTTACGCCGCCGCCCGCATGGGGCGGACCGAGGCCGGGCAGCCCTTGTGGAAGCGGCTGGCCTACGTTGCCATCACCCGCGCGCAGGAACGCCTGATCTGGGTGGTGCGCAACCGGTTGGCGAAACCCACGCATCCGCTGCGTGTGGATGACCTGCGCGCGGTCCCTGCGGCGTCACTGACATTGGAGGCGGAAGAGACATGAAAACCATCATCGTAACCGGCGCAAGTTCCGGTATCGGGCGCGCCACGGCCGAGCTGTTTCTGGCCGAAGGCTGGACCGTTGGTCTGCTGGCGCGCAGCGAAGACAAGCTGTCCGAAATGGCGCAGGCGCATGCGAACGCAATCCCTCTGGTCGCGGATGTGACCGACCCGGTTGCGGTTGCGCGGGCGTTCCGGTCCTTTTCCAACCGTGCCGACAGGCTGGACGTGCTGTTCAACAATGCCGGTATCTTCGCGCCCGGCGGCAAGATCGACGAGATTGCACTGGACGATTGGTATCAAAGCGTCAACGTCAACCTGAACGGCATGTTCCTGAGCGCGCGTGAGGCATTTCGGATCATGCGCGACCAGAGCCCTCAGGGTGGGCGCATCATCAACAACGGCTCCATCGCCGCCCATGTGCCGCGCCCCAATTCGGTGCATTATTCGGCCACCAAACACGCGATCACCGGGCTGACCCGCAGCCTGTCGCTGGACGGGCGCGAGCTGAATATCGCCTGCGGTCAGATCGACATCGGCAACGCCCGCACGCCGATGGTTCAGGACCTGGTGGATACAGCCATTGCCGAGGGCAGAACGCCGGATCCCACTATGGCGGTCGAAGACGCGGCGCGCTCGGTCCTGCATATGGCCAACCTGCCGCCCGAGGCGAATGTTCAGTTCCTGACGGTGATGGCGACCACCATGCCCTATATCGGCAGAGGCTAGGCGCTACTTCTCGCGCAGCAAGCGGAACGCGGTCGAGGCCCCCCAACCCGAGGCGATGGCGATGACCAGCGACATCAGCCCGTACCAGACCGGTTGCTGGCGGGACATGTTGTACAGGAAACGCTCCAGCCCGACCTTGCGGACATCGATGGTGGTTTCGTATTGCGACACAACCTCGCCGCCCCGGGTCAGGAAGATGCGCGCCTTGTAGTCGCCTTCGGTCAGGTCGGCCGGCATGTCGATTGAGGTGCGGAACAGGGTTTGTTCATCGACCGCAACGGTGTTTTCCCGGATCGAATACAAGTGTTCGCTTTCCCGTATGCGCACCACCGCCTCGGCGAAGTCCTGAGCGCCGCGAATATGCATGGCCGCCCCGACCGAGCGGATGGCGCGTTCAATGGAAATCCGATAGCGCAGGTCCTCGGTATCGGTCAGGATCTGGTTGAACGGGCCGCTGGTTGCAACGGCATAAAAACTTGGGGCCGAGTCGACCAGAACGCTGTCCACGTTCACCCATATCCCCAGTTTGCGCTCTTTGCGGCGCACCATCACCGGCTCGGACGGCCCGGCGACAGCCACGATAACCTCAAGCGGTGGTCCGGAGGGGATCGGGGCCTCGCGTTTGATGGCACCGAAGATCAGGATTTCCGAGCCGTCGAAATTCGCCGTGATGGCCACGCGGTCCTGGCTCAGGCCCAAAACGACCTGTTCGTCCACGGCGAAGGCGGGTTGGCCCAGAAGGCACAGAAGGGCGATGAGCGCGCGCAGAGCCATCAGTGCCCCCCCTCAGCGCCAAGGGAAAACAGCTCGGACGGTTGCAGCAGCAGGTCCAGCGCCAGTTTTCCGCAGACCACAAGAACCAGCGCCGCCAGCAAGACACGCAGCTGTTCTGCGGGCATGCGGGCGCCGATCACCGTGCCGATCTGGGCCCCGACGACGCCGCCGATCAGCAGCAGAACCGCCAGAACCACGTCGACAGTGTAGTTCGTTGTCGCGTGCAGCATGGTCGTGAAGGCGGTCACGAAGATAATCTGAAACAGCGAGGTGCCGACAACCACCTTGGTCGGCATGCCCAGCAGATAGATCATCGCAGGCACCATGATGAACCCGCCGCCCACACCCATGATGGCCGACAGGACCCCGACGCAAAGCCCGACCAGAACCGGCGGGATGACCGAGATATACAGGCCCGATGTGCGAAACCGCATCTTGAACGGCATCGCGTGCACCCAGCCCCGCTGCCGCCGTTTTGCGGGCGCGCCGCCGCCTTTCTTGGCCTTGCGCAGCGCGCGCAGGCTTTCGACGAACATCAGGCTGCCGATGACCCCAAGGAAGATGACGTAGCACAGCGTCACCAGCAGATCGACCTGGCCCAGGCTTTTGAGGTAGTTGAACACAACCACCCCCAGCGCGGCCCCGATCAACCCCCCGGTTAGCAGGACCGTCCCCATCCTGAAATCCACGGTTTTTCGTCGGAAATGCGCCAGCACACCTGAAAAGGACGAGGCCACGATCTGGTTGGCCTCGGTCGCGACGGCCACGGCGGGGGGGATGCCGATGAAGAACAGAAGCGGCGTCATCAGAAAGCCGCCGCCAACCCCGAACATGCCCGACAGAATACCCACCATACCGCCAAGCCCCAGCAGCAGGAAGGCGTTGACAGAGACTTCGGCAATCGGAAGGTAAATCTGCATGGTGTCTCTTAAGCAAGCCCCGGACCGGCGGGGTGCGCGGCCAGGCTGATTCCAAAATTGTTACGAACGGCTTGCACGTAGCACCACAGTCCGGGTGATGCGCAACCCGCCTCACCCAGATGCTTTTTGAACCCGAATGGCAAAGGGTACACGCGCATACCCCTTTAGAACGGTTGCGACATGCAAAATCAACACTGCATGCCGCTCTGCAGCGAACAGGACTGAGTTTTGGTTCGGAACTGGACCTATCACCGTTCCTTGACGTAAGGCTCGCCGCCTGCGCGCGGGGGGATGGCCTTGCCGACGAAACCGGCCAGAATCACCACGGTCAGGATGTAGGGCAGGGCGTCCATGACCTGCACCGGAATGATAACGCCGCCCAGATCGATGTTCTGGAACCGCAGCGCGACCGCCTGCAGCAGCCCGAACAGCAGACAGGCCCACATGGCATGCCAGGGCCGCCATTTCGCGAAGATCAGCGCTGCCAGCGCGATAAAGCCACGGCCAGCGGTCATTTCCTTGACGAACCCGGCTTGCAGGGCCGTCGCCAGATAGGCCCCTGCGATACCGCACAGAATGCCGCAAATGGCAACGGCGGCATAGCGCAGGCCGACCACGGACACACCGGCGGTGTCCACCGCTGCCGGGTTTTCGCCCACCGCCCGCAGGCGCAGACCGAACCGGGTGCGGAACAGGATCCACCATGTCAAAGGCACCATCAGAAAGGCGACATAAACGAGGATCGAGTGCCCGGACAGCAGCTCGGAATAAACCAACTCCACCGGATTCGCATCGGACATCAGGTCCGAGACCGAGCGGCCGCTCAGTTCGGCATCTTCGGGACCGATGGCATAGGGAAACTCGGCGGATTCAAAGCGTCCGCCGCCAAACAGCGATGGGGTGCGGCCGCCCTGCTGGAACCAGCTTTGGGCAATCAGCACCGTCAGGCCAGACGCAAGGAAGTTGATCGCCACGCCCGAGATCAACTGATTGCCCCGGAACGTGATCGAGGCAAAGCCGTGCAACGCGGACAGAACCAGCGAGGCCGCGATACCTGCCAGCAGCCCCAGCCAGACCGAGCCGGTCACGGCGGCAACGGCGGCAGAGAAGAAGGCCGACATCAGCATCTTGCCTTCAAGCCCGATGTCGAAAATGCCCGCGCGTTCGGAATAGAGCCCCGCCAGACAGGCCAGCAGCAGCGGCGTGGCCAGACGGATGGTCGAATCGAGGATCTGGATGAGTGTTAAGAAAAACTCCATCACTCCGCCCCTTTCCGCAGGCTCAGAAACAGCTTCTCAAGCGGCATGCGCACCATATTGTCCAGCGCCCCGGTGAACAGGATCACCAGCGCCTGAATGACCACGATCAGCTCGCGCGGGATCGAGGTCCAGAGCGCCAGTTCGGCACCGCCCTGATACAGGAACCCGAACAGCAGCGCGGCCAGAAATACGCCGAAGGGATGCGACCGGCCCATCAGTGCCACGGCAATCCCGATAAAGCCCGCGCCTTCGGTCGAGTTCAGGACCAGCCGCTCTGCCTCACCCATCACGTTGTTGATCGCCATCAGACCGGCCAGAGCGCCCGAGATCAGCATGGCGATGATGGTGATCCGCACCGGTGAGATGCCCGCATACACGGCGCCGGTTTCCGAATGGCCATAGGCGCGGATTTCATAGCCCAGACGGGTGCGCCAGATCAGCGCCCAGACCACGAAACAGGCCAGGATCGCCACGAAGAACGAGATATTCGCAGGCGCGCCCCGGAACACCACGTTTTCGGCGGTCGAGAACATCGACTGGAAGGTCGGCAGATGCACCGCCTCGGGGAACCGCGCGGTGGCCGGGTCCTGCGAGCCTTGCGGGCGCATCACGTTGACCAGCATGTAATTCAGGAAAGCCGCGGCGATGAAGTTGAACATGATTGTGGTGATCACGATATGGCTGCCGCGCTTGGCCTGCAGATAGGCCGGAATCGCGGCCCATGCTGCGCCAAAGATCATCGACCCGACACAGGCGGCCAGCAGGGCGATGCTCCAATGCGGCCACGGGATGTACAGGCAGACCATCGCAACGCCCAGCCCGCCTAGCATCGCCTGACCTTCGCCACCGATGTTGAACAGCCGGGCGTGGAAGGCCACGGCCACCGCCAGCCCGGTGAACATGAAGTTGGTGGCGTAATACAGCGTATAGCCCCAGCCATAGGTCGACCCCAGCGCGCCCGTGACCATCAGGTTCACGGCCTCGACCGGGTTTTTACCAATGGCGAGGATCACCAGCGCCGACAGGATGGCGGCCAGCATCAGACTGATCAGCGGGATCAGAACGACATCGGCCCATTTTGGCATCTTTTCCATGTCTTACGCGGCCTCGCCCGCAACACCGGCCATCAGCAGGCCCAGTTCTTTTTCATCGGTCTCTGCGGGCAGGCGCTCGCCCATGATATGCCCGTCGAACATCACCGCGATCCGGTCGGATAGCGAGAAGATTTCCTCCAGTTCCACCGAGACCAGCAGGATCGCCTTGCCCTGATCGCGCAGGGCGACGATCTGTTTGTGAATGAACTCGATCGCGCCGATATCCACGCCGCGTGTGGGCTGGCCGACCAGCAGCAGGTCGGGATTGCGCTCGATCTCGCGCGCGACGACGATTTTTTGCTGGTTGCCGCCCGAAAAGCTTTTGGCCGCAAGCCACGGGTCGGGCGGGCGGACATCGAATTTCTCGATCTTGGCTTCGGTGTCGGCGCGCAGGGCGGCGTTGTCCATGAAAATGCCGCGCTGATAGGCCGGGTCGCGGTGATAGCCGAAGGCGACGTTTTCCCAGGCGTGGAAATCCATGATCAGACCTTCGCGCTGCCGGTCCTCGGGCACATGGGCGATATGCTGGGCGCGCCGCGCCTGCCCGTCCGATCCCGGCCCGCTGAGCGCCAGCGGTGCGCCGTTCAGCCGGATCGTGCCCTGACCGGGGCGCATCCCGCCCAGAACTTCCAGCAGTTCCGACTGACCGTTTCCCGCAACACCGGCAATGCCCACGATCTCACCGGCGCGGACGGTCAGGTCGATGCCTTTGACCCGCTCAACCCCGGCCTGATCGAACACGCGCAGGTTTTCGACCTCGAGAACCGGCTTGCCTGGCCGCGCGGGAACCTTGTCGACCTGCAACAGCACCTTGCGGCCCACCATCAGCTCGGCGAGGTGTTCTGGGCTGGTCTCAGAGGTTTTGACCGTGGCCGTCATCTCACCCCGGCGCATCACCGACACGGTGTCGGTGTTTTCCATGATCTCGCGCAGCTTGTGCGTGATCACGATGATCGTCTTGCCCTCGGACCGCAGCCGGTCGAGGATGCGGAACAGCTGATCCGCCTCGGCAGGCGTCAGCACGCCGGTGGGCTCGTCAAGGATCAGAATCTCGGCCTTGCGGTATAGCGCTTTGAGGATCTCGACCCGCTGCTGCATCCCCACGCCGATCTCGTCGATGCGCTTGTCGGGGTCGACGAACAGCTCGTATTCTTCCTCGAGCTCTTTCAGTTCCTTCCGGGCCTTGGCCAGCGACGGGGCCAGCAGCCCGCCATCCTCGGCCCCCAGAACGATGTTTTCCAGAACGGTGAAGTTTTCCACCAGTTTGAAATGCTGGAACACCATCCCGATACCCGCAGCAATCGCCGCCTGGCTGTCGGGGATGTCCGTCCGGGTCCCGTTGATCCAGATCTCGCCCTTGTCGGCCTTGTAGAAGCCGTAAAGGATGCTCATCAGCGTGGATTTGCCCGCACCGTTTTCACCGATGATCCCGTGGATCGTGCCGGGGGCGACGCTGATGGAAATGTCTTTGTTGGCCTGAACCGGCCCAAAGGCCTTGGAAATCCCTTTGAGCTCTATGGCGGGGACGGTCATGTCTTGTCCTCAGTTGCCGAAAGGGCCGCGCGGATCGCGGCAGAGTGGAAAGCGGGGCGGCAGCCAGACCCACCGCCCCGCATGATATCAGAACTGCAGTGCCGGGCAGCTGTCGTTCTCGTAATAGCTGACGACGGAAATGTCGCCATCGATGATGCTCTTGCGTGCGGCATCGACCGCATCGCTCATCTCGCCCGAGACAAGCTCTTTGTTGTTGTCATCAATTGCAACGCCAACGCCATCTTCGGCCAGACCCATGGTGAACACACCGGTTTCAACGCTGTCACCCGCCTTCATCGCTTCGTAGACGGCAACGTCCACGCGTTTCAGCATCGAGGTCAGGACCTTGCCGGGGTGCAGGTGGTTCTGGTTGCTGTCCACGCCGATCGACAGGATGCCTTCGTCGGCTGCGGTCTGCAGAACGCCCACGCCGGTGCCGCCTGCGGCAGCATAGATCACGTCAGCGCCCTGGCTGATCTGCGCCTTGGTCAGTTCGGACCCCTTCACCGGGTCGTTCCACGCTGCCGGAGTGGTGCCGGTCATGTTGGCGACCACGTTGATATCCGGATTCACCGCCTTGGCCCCTTGCGCGTAACCGCAGCCGAAATGGCGGATCAGCGGAACGTCCATGCCGCCGATGAAACCGACCGTGCCGGATTTCGAGGCCATCGCGGCCATCATGCCGACCAGGTACGAGCCCTCATGCTCGGCAAAGCCCACCTGACGCAGGTTCGGCGCGTCCAGCCAGGTTACGTCGACCACAACAAAGGTTGTATCCGGATAATCGGGGGCAACGGCGCTGAGCGGATCAGCCATGCCAAATCCCATGGTGATGATCGGGTTCGAACCCGCTTCGGCAAAACGGCGCAGCGCCTGTTCGCGCTGGGCTTCGGACTGCATTTCGATCTCGCGATAGGTGCCGCCGGTTTCATCCGCCCAACGCTGCGCACCGTTATAGGCCGCTTCGTTGAACGACTTGTCGAACTTGCCGCCCAGGTCAAAGATCAGGGCCGGTTCGGCCAAAGCTGCGCCAGCCGTCAGTGCAACCGCAGCGGCCGCGCCCATCAAAGATTTCATCAGGGTCATTTGTTACTCCCGTTGGTTTTATCGGTTCCGGACCAAGATAGCCCTGTTTACCCACTCAGAGCGAGCATAACCGTTGTGATGGCGGGAATTAAGGACGTTTGCAACAGGAAGGGTCAACTGGTTTTTGACCAGTTGGTCGAAAAATATGCGTTTGCAGTCAGGGCAGGCTGCGTTCCATCATGATCGCATCGGTGTTTTCACCGTTTTTGCGGGCGTAATAGGCTTTGCGCAGGCCGCAGGGGCGGTAATTGCAGCTTTCGTAGAGTGCAATTGCGGCTGCATTATCTGCCGCCACGTCAAGAAATGCGCGCCGCGCGCCCAGTTCCCGGGCGCGGATATGCCAGGTTTCCATGCCCTGCCGCGCCAGACCCTGCCTTTGATGAGCGGGGTGAGTCGCAATGGTCAGCAACTCGGCCTCATCCGCGATGACTTGAAACAGGGCGAAGCAGTGCGCGTTGCCTGTCGCATGGGTGAATCGGTTGGCCAGAAGGTCGGCGAACTCGTCAGCGGTCCACGGGCGCGCCTGTGTGAAGGCCGCGGCGTGGATCAGGGCCATGTCCTGCGGGGTCATCCGTCCAGAAGCGCCGGCGGAATATCGCTGGACGGCGCGGCGTCGGCGGGGCGCACATATAGCGGTGCCGGAGAGGTGCGCGTGTCAGGCCAGCGCTGCGCTGCGATCCGGGCGATGGCCTGTGCTTGCCGAGCCGGATCGTCGTTGAAATACAAGGGTCCCAAGATTTCCGCCTCGGCCCTTGGCAGCAGGCGCGGCGCGGTCTCGGGCAACTGGACATAAACCTGATCTCGGGGCGCGGAAATGGCCGGAAGCCGTCCTTGCGGGGCAAGCGCGGTCAGGGCGTCGAACCCTGAAACGCCCACAGCGGGAACACCCAGCCCAAGGGCGAGCCCGCGCGCTGCTGAGACCGAGATGCGGATGCCGGTGAAGTTGCCGGGGCCAACGCCGACGCCGATAGCATCCAAGGTGCGCCACGTGCAGTTCGCCTCGGCCAGAACCTCTTCCAGCAGGGGCATCAGCCGTTCTGCCTGCCCGCGCGACATTGCTTCGGCGTGCGCGGTGACAATCTCATCACCACGCAACAAAGCGGCCGCGCAATGCGCGGCCGATGTGTCGAAAGCCAGTATCGTCGCGTCAGACAGCAACAGGGCGTACCTCGGTCACTTCGGGAATGTAGTGGCGCAGCAAGTTCTCGATGCCCATTTTCAGCGTCAGGGTCGAGGACGGGCAGCCCGCGCAGGCCCCCTGCATGTGCAGATAGACCACGCCGCGATCAAACCCGTGGAAGGTGATGTCGCCACCGTCCTGAGCCACCGCCGGACGCACCCGGCTGTCCAGCAGGTCTTTGATCTGGTTGACGATTTCGGCGTCCTCGCCGGAATGCTCGGCATGGCCCGAGGCGGTTTCGGCACCGGCACCCATGACCGGCTGACCGGACTGGTAATGCTCCATCACGGCACCAAGGATCGCGGGTTTGATGTGATCCCACTGCACGTCGTCGGATTTGGTCACGGTGACGAAATCATTGCCGAAAAACACGCCGGTGACGCCGTTCACCGCAAAGATGCGCTTGGCGAGCGGGGATTTCTCCCCGGCCTCGGCGGTTGGAAAGTCCGCAGTTCCGGCCTCAAGCACCGTTTGGCCGGGCAAAAACTTCAGGGTCGCCGGGTTCGGGGTGGATTCGGTCTGAATGAACATGGGGACAGCTCCGTCTATGGTGCCCCTGATATGCGGGCAGGCGCTTGGGAAGTCAAGATTTGGAACCGTTCTAAATTGCCGTGGCGTGGTTTATTGCGCTCTTAAGCCGGTCATCGCCCCAAAACAGCTCATCCCCGACCACAAAGCTGGGCGCGCCGAACAGGCTGTTTTCCTTGGCGCGCGTGGACTGATCAAACAAGGCGGCTTTGATCTCCGGCTCTTTTGCGCGATCCATCAGGTCCAACGGCAGCCCTGCCTTGGCAAGGCAGTCGCCAAGCACATCTGAATCCGAGATATTGCGGCCTTCCCCAAACTCCGCCGCATAAACCGCCCGCACAAACGCCGCGCGCTGGTCGGCATGGTCAATCACCAGGGTCAGGCGCGCCGCGTGCAGGCCGTTTTGCGGAAAGGGATCGGGCCGGTGGAACGGCAAACCGCGTTCGGCACACAGCCGTTCCATGTCGCGCCACATATAGCGCCCCTTGGCGGGGTAGATATTGAACGGAGAGTTATCCCACCCCTGTTCCGCAAAGATCGGCCCCAACAAGAACGGCTGCCAATCGACAGAGACGCGTTTCTCCGCCGCAAGCCGCTCGATGCGCATCGCGCTCAGATAGGAGTAGGTCGAGGCGAATTCGAACCAGAACTGAACCGTTGCGCCCATAGCCAGACCTCAGGTGATTTCTTCCAGCTTTTCCTTGCTCAGATCGCCGGGCACGATGGTGATCGGAATCGGCAGGCTGCCCGAGTTGCGGGTCAATTGGGTGACCAGCGGGCCGGGGCCTTTCTTGTCGGTGCCGGCGCCCAGCACCAAAACACCGATTTCCGGGTCGGCCTGGACGTGTTCGATGATCTGCGGAACCGGGTCGCCTTCGCGAATGGCCAACTCGGGTTCAACGTCCTGCTTGTCGCGCATCCATTTCGCAAAAACCTCGAAATGGGCGTGGATACGTTCGCGCGCTTCTTCGCGCATGACCTCGGCAACACCGATCCAGTGGTTGAACTCATCGGGCGGAATGACCGACAGGATGGTCACACCGCCGCCGGTATGCGCCGCGCGCATCGCGGCAAACCGCATCGCGTTCAGGCATTCGCGGCTGTCATCCAGAACTACTAAGAACTTGCGCATGGGTGTCCTCTGTACTTTCGGGGATCATGCCCCACCGCGTGCGGGCTGGCAACTCGGGCGATCCCTCTACCCGTGCTAGCGTTCACTTGCCGCCCAATCCCAGTAAAGCGCGCGGGCGCGGCGGGCGATAGGGCCAATCTGGAATTGTGTATCGTCCAACGCCGTGACCGGGGTGATCTTGTTCATGTTTCCGGTCATGAACACCTCATCCGCCTGATGGAAATCGTCGAAGCCAAGGATGTCTTCGTGCACCGTCACCCCATCGGCGCGCAGGTTGTCGATGTGGCGCGCACGGGTGATCCCGGCCAGGAACGTGCCGTTGGGGACCGGGGTGAACACCTCACCATCCTTGACCAGAAAGATATTGGCGGTCGCGGTTTCCGCCACATTCCCCATCGCATCGGCGACTAAAGCGTTGGAAAAGCCCTTGGCGCGCGCCTCTGTCAGCATCCGCGCATTGTTGGGGTAAAGGCACCCGGCCTTGGCGTTCACCACGGCGTTTTCCAGAACCGGACGCCGGAACCGCGTGGTCGTCAAAGTGGCCGAGGCGGTTTCCGGCGCCATCGGAATTTCCTCAAGGCAGATTGCAAAGCCGGTGCTGTTTTCCTGCGGGACGATGGCGGTATGATCGCCGTCCAGCCCCCAATACATCGGCCGGATATAGACCGCAGCGCCAGGCGCATAGGCCTGCAACCCGTCCCGGACCAGATCGACCATCTGCTCGGCCGTAACAGTCGGGGTCAGCATCAGCGCCTCGGCCGAGCGATTCACGCGGGCGCAATGGGCCAGAAGATCGGGGGCCAGACCCTCGAAAAACCGCGCACCGTCAAACACCGATGACCCCAGCCATGCGCCGTGGTCCGCCGCCCGCATAATGGGGGCGTCGCCGTCATGCCACCGGCCTTCGAAATAGGTTCGGATGTTTTGTCCAACCGCCATGGTCCCCTCCGCTCGTTCCGGCGAAACCTAGGAGCGTGCGGCTGAGACGTCCAGAAGATTATCCCACCGGCAGCGGCAGAGCCTCGCGCTTGACCATCGTGCGCAGGGCAAAGTTTGAGCGGAGGTTGCGTATGCCCCGTATCTGCATCAGCCGATGTTCCAGAAACGCATCAAAGGCTTTCAGGTCCTTGGCGACAACGCGCAGCAGAATGTCACGCGACCCGGTCATCAGATAGCACTCCATCACCTCATCACAGCGGCGGATGGCCTTTTCGAACGAGTCGATGGCGGATCGGTCCTGCTTTTCCAGTTCGACCGAGATGAAGATCGTGACCCCGTAGCCCAGCAATTCGGGATCGACCTGCGCAGCGTAGCCCGTAATCAGCCCGTCGCGCTGCAACCTGTCCAGCCGTCTGGCGCAGGGGGTCGGCGACAGGCCGACATGCTCGGCCAGATCGATGACGGTCATGCGGCCATCTTTCTGCAACGCGCGTACTATTTTCCTATCAATTTTATCCATAGAGAAATTCTCCAACCAATCCCGCCAATGTAGAGTATTTCGCCAAAGTCGGTCAACACGAGGGCGTGCATTGGCGAAATTCGTTCCGATATTCGTGGCAGACTCGGTTCAACTTTTTCGGAGGAGAGCCATGGAAGTCACCCAGATAGACGCGCCGGGGCACGAGCGTGTGGTGGAATTCAAAGATCAAGCCTGCGGTCTTTCGGGCTATGTCGCAATTCACTCGACACAGTTGGGCCCGGCGGCGGGCGGCGTACGGATGCGGCATTACGGGCATCCCGCCGAGGCGCTGAATGACGCGCTGCGCCTGTCGCGGGGGATGACGTTCAAGAACGCCGCTGCGGACCTGCCATTGGGTGGTGGCAAGGCCGTGATCATCGGCGATCCGGCCTCGGACAAATCGCCGGAACTGCTGCGGGCCTTCGGGCGCGTGGTCCAGCACTTGGGCGGCCAGTACTGGACGGCCGAGGATATGGGCATGACCCCCGCCGACATGGCGCAGATCGGGTCCGAGACCAAATTTGTCGCCGGGCTGTCCGAGGGTGACTTTGCCAGCGGCGATCCGTCGCCGATCACGGCGCGGGGTATTTTCAACGCGATCCGTATTGCGGCGGCGCATCGGTTCGGCTCAGCCGATCTGACGGGGCACACGGTCTCGGTTCAGGGGTTGGGCAATGTCGGCTGGCACCTGTGCTGTCTGCTGCATGACAGCGGTGCGCACCTGATCGTCACAGATATCGATGCGCAGCAGATGGCGCGGGCAGAACGCCAATTTGGGGCGACATTGGTGGAAACGCACGAGATTTACGGCGTCGACGCCGATATCTTCGCCCCCTGCGCAATTGGCGGCATTCTGAACGACTCCAGCATCCCTCTGCTTCAGGTCGGGGCCGTTGCAGGCGGGGCGAACAACCAGCTTGCCACGGATGCGGATGCGGACCGGCTGCACGCGCGCGGTATCCTTTACGCTCCGGACTTTGTGGCAAATGGCGGCGGGATCGTGAATGTTGCCACCGAAATCCTGCAGGTCGCCGAGCGTGAGGTCTGGGTGAACCGCAGATTGCGGGCGCTTGAGCAGACGATGGACCGCATCCTGACCCGCGCCCGGGCCGAAGCGGTCAGCCCGCATGCCGTGGCGGAATCGATTGTTCAGGAGGTGCTGCGCCCGCAGGCCGCCTGACAAAAAACGCCGCCCCTTGGGGCGGCGCTTTCTTTGATTTGGATCAGGACTTTCCTGCGCCGACCATTCCGACAATGTCATAGGTCTGCTTCAGGATCGGCGCGGCAACCGCACGGGCCTTTTCCGACCCGCGTGCCAGAATCCGGTCGATTTCAGCCTCTTCCCCCATCAGCCGCGCCATCTCGGACGAGATTGGCGACAGTTTCGACACGGCCAGCTCGGCCAGCATCGGCTTGAACTCACCGAACTGCTTGCCACCGACCTCGGCCAGAACCTGCTCGGCGGTCTGATCGCTTAGCGCGGCGTAGATATTCACCAGATTGCGCGCCTCGGGACGTTCGGACAGACCGTCGATTTCCGAGGGCAGGGCCTCGGGGTCGGTCTTGGCCTTGCGAATCTTCTTGGCAATCGCATCCGCATCGTCGGTCATGTTGATCCGGGTCATGTCGGACGGGTCCGAGGATGACATCTTGCGCGACCCGTCGCGCAGGTTCATCACTCGCGGCGCAGGGCCGCCGATGACCGGTTCGGTCACCGGAAAGAAATCGACGCCATAGTCATGGTTGAACTTGATCGCGATATCGCGGGTCAATTCCAGATGCTGTTTCTGATCCTCACCCACCGGCACATGGGTGGCGTGATAGGTCAGAATATCCGCCGCCATCAGCGCCGGATAGGCAAACAACCCCAACGAGGCGTTCTGGGCATTCTTGCCCGCCTTGTCCTTGAACTGGGTCATCCGCTGCATCCAGCCAATGCGGGCGATGCAGTTGAAGATCCAGGCCAGTTGTGTGTGCTCGGGCACCTGGCTTTGGTTGAACAGGATCGATTTTTCAGGGTCCAGACCTGCGGCGATAAAGCCCGCGCAGACCTCGCGCGTTTTTTCGCGCAGACGGGCCGGGTCCTGCCAGACGGTGATCGCGTGCAGGTCGACCATGCAATAGATGGTCTGGAAATCTTCGCCCTGCATATCCACAAAACGCTTGAGCGCACCCAGGTAGTTGCCAAGGTGCAGGTTTCCCGAAGGCTGGATGCCGGAAAACACGCGCGGCGTGAATTGGGTTTCGGTCATCGAAGGGAACTCCCGTCTGGAAAAATCAGCCCCCGTCGCTTACCCATGAGGCCAAGGGACGTCAACAGCCGCGAAAGGCCAGCCCAATGAGCAGTGAGCATTATACGCCGCCCGTGAACCCTTTGCCGCCCGTTGTCGTGGCGCTGACATTGTTCATCATGGGTATCGAGGTGATCCTGTATCTGGGCTCACGCGGTCTTGTGGGCGGGCCATCGGCGGTGGGCTGGCGGCTGGATGCGCTGCAGCGATATACGTTTTCGCCCGATATCTTCGACTGGATGGTGCAGAACGGGCGCTGGCCGTTCGAGCATGTGATCCGCTTTGTCACCTATCCCTTTGTTTCGGCCAATTTCACGCAGGCGATCTTTGTCTGCGTCTTTGTTCTGGCCATGGGCAAGATGGTGGCCGAAGTCTTTGGCAGCGTCGCCATGCTGATCATCTTTGTGCTGTCCGGTGTGGGCGGTGCGCTGGCTTATGCGCTGCTGCTGGACCCGGCCTATCCGCTGGTCGGAGGGTTCCCGCCGGTCTACGGCCTGATCGGCGCATTCACCTGGCTGCTCTGGCGCAAACTGTCGCTGGTGGGGGAAAATCAATCCCGCGCTTTCAGTCTGATTGCGGTGCTGATGGGGATCCAGTTGCTGTTTGGCCTGATCTTTGGCGGAACATTGGATTGGGTGGCCGATCTGGGTGGGTTTGCCACCGGGTTCGGCCTGTCCTTCTTTCTGGCACCGGGCGGATGGGCGCGGATCCGGGGCCGTATCCGGCGCGATTGATCACGACCGGCGCAGGCTCTGTTTGAACTCGGACAGTTTGAACGCCCCCAACAGGTGGCCGAGGATGAAATAAGCGGCTGCCGCGATGGCGATCAGCATCAACAGCGCCAGATAACGCCAGCCCGGCACCTCGAACGTCCAGCCGAACAAGTGGATTGCAGCATAAAGCACGATACCCATCCCGATTGAGGCCCCCACGATCCGCCCCGCGCGCTGCCGGAACCGGTCATCAAAGCGCGCTTCCTCCCCCATCCGGCGCGCGCCGAGGGCCAGAAGCGCGACCATGGCCCAGCCTGCGGCTGAGGCGGCGATGGCCGGTGCGATCCAGCCCACGATCGGGTAAAGGCCAAAGGCCAACGCCGCGTTGACGATCATCGCAACGACGGCATAGCGGAACGGTGATTTTGTATCCTCGCGTGCGAAGAACAAAGGCTGCAACAGCTTTTGCAGCATGAAGGCGGGCAGCCCGACGCCATAGATCGCAACGGCTAGAGCGGTGGCGGCGGTATCTTCGGCACTGAACTGACCGCGCTGGAACAGGACCGAGACCAGCGCGTTGGGAATGATCAGAAACGCCACCGTTGACGGCAGGGTCAGTAGCAACGTGAACTCTCCGGCGCGGGAAAAGGCATTGCGGGCCCCGTCCTTATCGCCCGCACGCAAACGGCGCGAGAGGTCGGGCAGCAGGACGATGCCCACGGCGATGCCAACAACACCGAGCGGCAATTGATACAACCGGTCTGCGGCAAACAGCCAACTGACGGCCTTTTCGGTTTTCGAGGCCACCAGTTGCCCCACGACCAGATTGACCTGCGTCACCCCCATCGCCAGCGCGGCAGGGATCGCGATGCGCACCATGCGGCGCATCTCGGGCGTCAAACGCGGCAGGCCGGGGCGGATGCGGATACCCGCGCGTTCGGTGGCGACCCAGACCAGCGCCAGCTGTGCAACGCCTGCGATGGGGATGACGGTGATCAGCCAGCGAATGACCTCGCCCCCCGAGACGGCTCCGGCGATCAGGGCAGTGCAGGCAAAGATGTTCAGCAGGACCGGGGCCGCCGCTGCCGCTGCGAAGCGGCCCGTTGCATTCAGAACGCCGGAAAACAGCGCCGCCAGCGACATGAACAGGATGTAGGGGAAAACCACGTAACCATAATCGACCGCCAGATCGAAGCGTTCGTCGCCATAGAACCCCTCGGCCGTCAGCCAGACCAGGCCCGGCATGAACACCATCGCCAGCCCGACCAGCGCCAGTACAGCCACGGCCAGCAGGTTGAAGGCATCCTGTGCAAAGCCCTGCGCGTCGTCCTCCCCTTCCAGCCGCTTCGAGAACATCGGCACGAAGGCCGCGTTGAACGCGCCTTCGGCGAAGAAACGGCGGAACATGTTGGGCAGGCGGAAGGCGGCGACAAAAGCGTCCATCACCGGGCCGGGGCCGATATAGGCGGTTAGCAGAATCTCGCGCAGGAAGCCTAGTATCCGGCTGGCCAGAGTCCAGAACCCGACCGTGAACAGGCCCGAAAACAGCCGGATTTGCTTCATGACGCGGCGCGCTCCGCACCTTTGGTGATGGCATTGCGCAGCTTGGCCTCAAGGCCGCTCTGTTTGCTTTCCGAATGGTATTTCAGGCCGAACATGTCCTTGACATAGAACGTATCCACCACCTGTTCGCCATAGGTCGCTATCACCGCGTTGGCGATATAGACATTGGCGGCGGCCAGCGTGCGGGTCAGATCATAAAGCAGACCGGGCCGGTCACGGGTGTCGACCTCGATGATCGTGTAGATCTCGGACCCGTCATTGTCGAAGGTGATATGGGTCGGCACGTTGAAAGCCCGCTCGCGTTTCTTGATCTTGTCGCGGGATTTCAGCGCGTCGTGGGCGACGACTTCGCCCTTGAGGGTCTTGTGGATCATCTGGGTCAGGCGGGGCAGGCGGCTGGATTCGAAAGGGTGGCCTTCGGCATCCTGTATCCAGAACGCATCCGTCACATAGCCGTCCTTGGTGGTGTAGCTGCGCGCATCGACCACATTCGCACCGACCAGCGCCAGAGCACCCGCGATGCGGGCAAAGATGCCGGGGTGGTCCGCCATGGCGAAACAGGCCCGCGTGGCGTCGCGGTCTTCATCCGGGTGCAGGCGGATTTCCATCGCGCCGGGATCGCCGCTGGTTTCCAGCGCCAGCAGCATTTCGGCAAATTCCACATGGGTTGACAGGTTCAGACCCTGCCAATAGGGCGCATAATGCCGGCCGGTTTCGGCCTTGAGGTCCGCCTTGGACCACGACCCAAGCTCTGCGCGCAGGGCCTTTTTGGCCTCGGCCCCGCGATTGGCGCGGTTGAGGTCCTCCATCCCCGTCTCAAGCGCCCGCTTGGTTTCGGCATGCAGGGCGCGCAGCAGCGTGGCTTTCCAGTTGTTCCAGGTGTTGGGGCCGACGCCGCGAATGTCGCAGACTGTCAGCACCGTCAGCAGGTCCAGCCGCTTGACCGTCTGCACCGCCTTGGCGAAATCGCGCACGGTGCGCGGGTCCGAGATATCGCGCTTTTGCGCCATGTCCGACATCAGCAGGTGATAGCGCACCAGCCATTCCACCGTCTCGGCATCGGATTTGCTCAGGCCCAGCCGGGGCGCGACCTTGCGCGCAATCTGCGCCCCCAGAATCGAGTGATCTTCGGGCCGCCCCTTGGCGATATCGTGCAGCAGCAAAGCGACATACAGCACCTTGCGGTTGACCCCGCCCTTCAGGATTGACGAGGCCAGCGGCAGCGATTCCACCAGCTCCCCCCGTTCAATCTGGGCCAGGTTGACGATGCACTGGATCGTATGCTCATCCACCGTATAGCTGTGATACATGTTGAACTGCATCATCGCCACGATGTGTTCGAACTCGGGCAGAAAGGCCGACAGCACGCCCAGTTCGTTCATGCGCCGCAGGGCCCGTTCCGGGTTGCCGTGTTTCAGCATCAGGTCCAGGAAAATCCGCTGCGCCTCTTTGTCGTTGCGCATGTCCTTGTCGATCAGCGACAGGTTCGCCGCCACCAGACGCATGGCATCGGGGTGGATCAGCATGCCGGTCCGCAGGCCTTCTTCGAACAGGCGCAGCAGGTTCATCTTGTCGGACAGGAAGGCCTCGGGGTCGGCCACGTCCAACCGGCCATGCACCACCTTGTAGCCCGGTTTGACCCGCGGACGGCGGCGAAAGATGCGCTCCAGCAACGGCGCGGTCTTGATATGCTGCGCCTCGAGCTTGGTGAGGAAAATCCGGGTCAGTTCCCCCACGCGGGTGGCTTCGCGGAAATAGCGCTGCATGAAAACCTCGACCGCGCGGCGACCGGCCATGTCGTGGTATCCCATGCGATCGGCCACTTCGACCTGCAGGTCGAAGGTAAGCTGCTCGGTCGCCCGCCCGGTCACCAGATGCAGATGAGAGCGGACGGCCCAAAGAAAATCCTCGGCCCGGACAAAGGTCTGGAATTCTTCCGGCGTGAACAGGCCCAACGGCACCAGTTCGGCCACATCGTGCACGCCATAGACATATTTTGCGATCCAGTAGAGCGATTGCAGATCGCGCAGGCCGCCCTTGCCCTCTTTCACATTGGGCTCGACCATGTAGCGCTCACCCTGTTTCAGGTGGCGCGCATCCCGTTCCTGCAGCTTGGCTTCGATGAACTCGCGCTCGGTGCCTTTGAACAGATCGGATTTGAGCTGCGCCTCCAGCGCCTCGGCCAGCGCCCTGTCACCCGCAAGGTAGCGCTGTTCCAGCATGGCGGTGCGGATGGTGAAGTCATCGGCCCCCAGACGCAGGCAATCCTTGATGGTGCGCGAGGAATGACCGACCTTCAGCCGCAGATCCCACAGGATATAGAGCATGGATTCGATCACGCTCTCGGCCCAGGCGGTGATCTTGTAGGGTGTCAGGAACAGCAGATCAACATCGGATGCCGGGGCCATTTCCCCCCGCCCATAGCCGCCAACGGCCAGCACCGCGATCTTTTCCCCCCGCGTGGGCGTGGCCAGGGGATGCAGCCGCTGGCTCGAGATGCGCATGGCAGTACAGACAAGTTGGTCGGTCAGATAGGTATAGGACCGGGTCAGCGGGCGGGCGCTGAAGGGATGGGCGGCAAAAGCATCGGCAATTGCCTGACGACCCGTCTTTTGAGCCTCGCGCAGGATGCGTACGGTTTCAGACCGCATGGCGGCGTTGTCCGCACAGGACCTGAGCGCTTCGGCAAGCTGTGCCTCAACCCCGGTGCTGTCGAAAATGTCTTCGGCCGGGCAGATCAGGGTGCCGTCGGGCGGGGTGATCACGCCGGGCCGGTCAGAAACCGGCGCCAGAGAAGCTTTGTGGGGCAGGGTCAATCACAACCACCTGTTTATTCTGGATCGTGGCAACAGCCAGACCGCGTTCGTTGGTGCCGTTCGCGCGCAGGCGGAAGATGCCGCCGACGCCCTGAAAACCGGCGTTCTGTGTCAGGGCCGAGGCGGTCAGCGCATCGGATTTGCCCTGGCTCACCAGCGCTCCGATGGCGGCGATCCCGTCATAGGCCAGCCCGCTGATCGGGTGCGGGGCCTGACCGTAGGTGTTGTTGTAGCGCTGGCGATAGGCTTGTGCCTTGGCCGGATCGGGAAGCGCGAACCAGCCGCCCTGCACGCCGGGCAGTTCCAGCGTCTGGGGCGGGATATCCCAGCGGGTCAGGCCGATGAACTGCGTGGTCGACGGCGACACGCCGGCCTCGGGCAGCAGTTGCGAATACAGCGGCAGTGCTCCCGCCGTGGTGGCGGTCAGGAAAATGGAATCGGCCCCGGTAGAATCGACCGTGGCCTTGATCGCAGGAACCGAGTTGATGACCCCCTGCTGCGAGCGGTCATATCCGACGGTTCCGGCATTATTGACCCGGCTGCTGGCCAGCGCGCTGGCAATCGCCGCCTGGCCCAGTTGTCCGGCGGCATCGTTGCTGTGCACGATCACCGTGCCGGTCTTGCCTTGGCTGCCCGCATAGCGGACCAGCCGGTTGGCCGTGTTGTCGAAGGTCGGACCCAGAACAAACACATTGCCACCTGCGATGCTGGTATTGTTCGAGAAGGACAGCACGTTGACATTGTTGCTCAGCACCGCAAGGCCCGCCGCATTGGCGGCCTGCGCATAAACCGGCCCGAGGATGATCTTTGCCCCATCCGCCACCGCCTGCTGCGCCACGGCGGTTGCGGTGCTCGGGTTGCCCGCCGTGTCATAGACGCGCAGGTCGATCTGAACATTCGGCAGATCGGACATCGCCATGCGGGCTGCGTTTTCAAGGCTTTGCGCCAGCGCGGCATCGCCGGATTGCGGAACCAGCAGCGCCACGGGGACCGGATCGGAGGTGTTGATCGACGGCCCGCCGCCCAAGCCGCCCGGTTCACAGGCTGCCAGGAATACAGCGGTGGTCAGGGCAGCAGCGGCCTTCGCCAGCTTGCTTACGGGCTTGCAAACGGTAAACATCTAAATGAAAACTCCCTGATCCGGCGGCGCGGGGCGCTGCTGTTCTATCGAGCCGCGATAATAAACGTCACGCTGTGAGGGTCCAGCTTTGAATTTCCAAAAGATCAGATTGGCTGCGGGCCTGTATTTTGTTGCCACTCCGATCGGGACCGCGCGCGACATTACGCTCAGGGCACTGGATGTTCTGGCCTCGGCGGACATGATCGCCGCCGAAGACACCCGCAGCCTGCGGCGGCTGATGGAGATTCACGGCGTTCCCCTGGAGGGGCGGCGCATTCAGGCCTATCACGATCACAGCGGCGCAGGCGCGCGCGGCAAAATCCTTGAGGCTCTGGAACAGGGCCTCTCGGTTGCTTATGCGTCCGAGGCCGGAATGCCGCTGATCGCCGACCCCGGATACGATCTGGGGCGGCAGGCGTCCGAGGCCGGCCACAGCGTGACCTGCGCCCCCGGCCCGTCCGCCGCGCTGGCGGCGCTGACACTGGCGGGCCTGCCCACGGATGCGTTCTTTTTTGCCGGTTTCCTGCCCAATGCCGCTGGCGCCCGCCGCGCCCGCATCGAAGCGCTGCGCGACATCCCGGGAACGCTGGTGTTCTACGAATCGCCCAAGCGCGTGGCCAATTGCCTGTCGGATCTGGCCGAAGTGCTGGGCGCGGACCGGCAGGGTGCGTTGTGTCGCGAATTGACCAAGAAATTCGAAGAGGTCCGGCGCGGTTCATTGGGTGAGCTGGCCGAAGAGTATCGTGACAAAACCGTCAAGGGCGAGGTCGTCCTGCTGGTGGATCGCAGCCATTCGCAAAGCGTTAACGAATCTGACGTAGAAGAGGCACTTGTAAGAGCCCTGGAAACCCATTCGGTTCGGGACGCGGCGGATTTTGTGTCAGAGATGTACGATCTGCCGCGCCGTCCGATCTATCAGAAGGCTCTGAAACTGGGAAAGGGATAACATGGTCAGGTGCTCGGCTCGCGGTTCGGTTTCTTATCATGCGGGGCATGCCGCGGAATTGCGGGTCGCGAGCGACTATGAACGGCGCGGTTTTTCAATCGCCCACCACCGCTGGCGCGGCGCGGGGGGTGAAATTGATCTGATCGCCCGGGATGGCGACGATCTGATTTTCATCGAAGTCAAGGCAAGCTCCAGTTTCGACGCGGCCGCTGCCCGGATCAACCCGCGCCAGATCAAGCGCATTTATGCCTCTGCGGCGCAGTTTCTGGAAAACGAGCCGGGCGGGCAACTGACGAATGTGCGTTTCGACGCGGCGCTGGTGGACGGAACCGGCGCTGTACAGATCATCGAAAACGCTTTCGGGCACGCCTGACCCATTGAACCCTTTGGCTGGCTGCGCCATGTATCTGCCACACAGCTAAAGGGACACGCCATGAAAATCGCCTTTCAGATGGACCCGATCGGGGCCGTGGATATCAACGCCGACAGTTCCTTCCGTCTGGCGGAAGAGGCGCAGGCCCGCGGGCATCAGCTGTTTTTCTACAGCCCGGATCAACTGGCCTATCAGGAAGGCCGGATTACCGCGCGCGGACAGGACATGACGGTGCAGCGCGTACCGGGCAACCCGGCGGTTCTGGGCCCCGAGCGTGAGGTCGATCTGGCCGAGTTCGACGTGATCTGGCTGCGTCAGGACCCGCCGTTCGACATGCATTACATCACCTCGACCCATCTGCTGGACCGGCTCAAAGGGCAGGCACTGGTGGTCAATGATCCGTTCTGGGTCCGCAACTATCCCGAAAAGCTGCTGGTTCTGGATTTCCCGGACCTGACCCCGCCGACCACGATTGCCCGCGATTTGCAGACCATCAAGGCGTTCAAGGAAAAGCATGGCGATGTCATCCTGAAGCCGCTCTATGGCAATGGCGGTGCAGGTGTGTTCCGGCTGGATGCGAACGACCGCAATCTGACTTCGCTGCACGAACTGTTCACCGGCTTTTCACGAGAACCCCTGATAGTACAAAAATTCCTGCCCGATGTGCGCAATGGTGACAAGCGCGTGATTCTGGTGGACGGGGACCCTGTTGGCGCAATCAACCGGGTCCCTGCCGAAGGTGAGACCCGGTCGAACATGCATGTCGGCGGCCGCCCCGAGAAGATCGGCCTTTCGGATCGCGACCTGGAAATCTGCGCGGCCATCGGGCCCCTGCTGCGCGAGAAGGGGCAGATTTTTGTTGGGATCGACGTGATTGGCGACTACCTGACCGAGATCAACGTGACCTCGCCCACCGGCATTCAGGAGCTGGAGCGGTTCAACGGCGAGAATATTGCCGAAAAGATATGGCAGGCCATCGAGGCGAAGCTTTAGGCCATCACGCGGGCGCTGATGCGAAAGCTCAGCGCTTCGGCAATATGGGGGCGGCGGACGTCTGGCGCATCTTCAAGATCCGCGATCGTGCGCGCGACCCGCAGGATGCGGTGAAAGGCACGGGCGGACAGGCCGAACTTGTCCGCCGCTTTCAGCAACAGCTCTTTGCCTTCGGCATCCGGCGCGGCGACCTCGTCCAGCAGTTTGCCCTCGATATCCGCGTTCTGACGGACCGAGGGCGTGTCGCTGAAGCGCGCGGCCTGAACGGCCCGCGCCTTTTCGACCCGCGCGGCGACCGTGGCAGAGCTGTCGCCCGAGGGCGGCAGGTCAAGGTCCGTGAACCCCACGGGCGGCACTTCGATCCGCAGGTCGAACCGGTCCATCAGGGGGCCGGAGATGCGGTTCAGATAATCCTCGCCGCAACCCGGCGCGCGGGAACAGGCGCGCGCGGGATCGGTCAGATATCCGCATTTGCAGGGGTTGGCCGCCGCGACCAGCATGAAGCGACAGGGGTATTTCACATGGGCGTTGGCGCGGGCCACCATGACCTCGCCGGTTTCAATCGGCTGGCGCAGGGTTTCCAGAACCGTGCGGGGAAATTCGGGGAACTCGTCCATGAAAAGAACGCCGTTATGGGCCAGCGAAATCTCACCGGGTTTGGCCCCCTTGCCGCCGCCGACAATGGCGGCCATGGATGCGGTGTGGTGCGGCTCGCGAAAGGGGCGGGCGCGGCTGATGCCGCCTTCGTCCAGCAAACCGCAAAGCGACTGGATCATCGAGGTTTCCAGCGCCTCGACCGGGGTCAGAGGCGGCAGGATGCCCGGCAACCGCGCCGCCAGCATGGATTTGCCGGAACCGGGTGTGCCGATCATGATAAAAGTATACTAATTAGTACCCATTGTGTGTAAACTAGCATACATGGAAATAGAGAGAATATGAAACTGGCTTAATGCGTTGATATAATGGAGGGATTGGAAATCCAATCTGAGCGCCGAAAAGCAATATCCTACATCCGAATGTCCACAGAGGTGCAACTGAAAGGACACTCGCTTTCTCGCCAGAGAAAACTCACTGTGGAGTACTGCGAAAGGCACAATTTGGAACTGGTGGATGAGTTGCAGGATATTGGCCTGTCCGGCTTCCACGGGAGACATCGGGAGAAGGGTCAGCTTGGTGTCTTCTTTGAAGGCGTCAAGAGAAAGGAAATCGACCCCAGTACAATTCTGATTGTCGAAAATCTAGACCGGCTTTCCAGGCAGAATCCTTTGACGGCAATGTCGCAGTTTTCCGAAATCCTGTCGTACGGAATTGAGATTCACACGCTATTTGATAGTCAGATCTACACGAAGGAAATGGTGGCAGCCAATCCGGGGCTCCTGTTCCTTTCGATCGGTCAAATGATGCGGGCGTATGATGAATCCCGAACAAAGTCGCAGAGGCTAGCGGCAGTGTGGGAAAAGAAACGACAGAACCCAGGCACTTACCTGACTTCGAAATCGCCGAACTGGATTAATGTTGTGAAGGACAGCACCGGTAAGGTCATGCGCTACGAACTAGACGAAACAGAAGCAATGGTCATAAGGAGAATCTTCGACCTGACCATCAACAAGAATATGGGCTCATTTGCAATCACAAGATACTTGAACTCAAACCCAGACAAGTATCCGAAGAAGTCCCCTAAGCGGAAAAATGCAGTTGCCGGGTGGGGTGACTCCTACGTGAAGAAAATCCTCAGATCGCCGACTGTCTACGGTGAGTTTCAACCGATGAAGATCGTTGGCGGTAAGAGAGTCCCGGCATGCGACCCGATAAAGAATTACTACCCGGCGGTCATTGAAGAGGCAGAGTTTCTTCTTGCTCAGGAACGACAAAGGCAAAGGACCATCAACGGTCGGGGACGTAAGGGTGTTGGCTTTCCAAACCTCTTCACTGGATTGGTCAAATGTCACAAATGCCATTCAACGCTCAGATATCGGGACCGAGGCAAGGGGCCAAAAGGTACCGTCACGCTACATTGTAGCGCAGCGCTTCAAAACCGGGGCGATTGTGACGCTAAAACGATCAGCTATTCAGTGTTTGAAGACCAGTTCTTTTCTGCAGTATCTGACGTAGATTTTGCCTCGGTGTTCCGAGATGACGACTTCAAAAGTGAGGAGCGAGCTCTCGAGCTGGCGATCAGCGTTGACAGGGCTTCAATCGCTAAGCTCAAAGCGGAGTTGGACTCACTATTCGGCGAACTGTCTGAACCGGAATTACGTTCATCGCTCAAAACCAGAATACGTGAGCGCATGAACGGTGTGGACGCCGATCTGGAGGCACATGAAGCGCAGCTGGCGGAGCGCCAGTCAAAGCTAGAGGATCTGCGCAATAGAACCAGCAAGGACATTCACAACGAACTCGTTCGCGACGTTCGCAGACTACTTAACAGTGCTGAGGGGCATGACGAAACGGAAAGCATCCGGCGAGATATCAACCACTCACTGAAACGGTTGATTGAAGGCATCCATGTCGACAACTCCTCATGGTTCCATCGAGATGATGTCGAGCTGCTGACGGAAGGTGACTTAGCTCCAGGTTTCTTGGACTGGTTCAACGAAAACAAAAAAGATCGTTGGAAGTACCAGACACCCTTGGAGTATGTAGCCTCAGAATTTGGATTTTCAAAACATCAAGAATTCCAGCGTGTTACCTACATTCATTTCAAGAATGGTCAGATGCGCATCCTCTTGCATGACGGCTCGTTTGCTGCTTTTGACCGGGAAACGGGCTTGGAAGCCGACCTTTCCACTAGCTGAGGAATAGGGTTGAGACGGTATTCTGTCCACGTAGCGTACTTCCTCCGAATTCTTAGATGATGTCGACAATGCTTCGTCGAGCTTGTTCCGAGTATTCAATATATCTTTCTGTTGTCTGTAGTGAGGTATGCCCAGCGAGGTACTGAACATCTCGGAGCGATCCGCCAACCGTGGTAATCTTCTTCGCAGCATTTGTGATGAACGTGCGCCGTCCGCTGTGTGATGAACAGCCGATGAGTCCTAGCTCTTTGTACCATTGGCTAAACATATTCACGATGGCCTGAGCGGATGTTTTTGGTGATCGTTCGGTTCGAACCACATGGTCGCCAGAAGAGAAACGCTTGTCTTGCTGCCGGTCTTCATGGAGCTCCTTCAACTTGGATCGAAGATGTTTGTTCATCGGAATACGCCTGCCAGATCTACCTTTCGAAGCGTCGTTCGAAAGGTAGATCTGACTTGATAGGCCGCCATCTGCATCCACGATCATCTCCCAGCGCAGGTTTGCAATTTCCTTTGCCCTCAGACCTGCTTTCACTGAAAGTAAGAAGATAATTTGGTTGCGAAGGGCGTTTCTCCGACCGCCCAAATGGTTCAGGACTGCGTTAACTTGGCTTTTGTTCAGCGTCTTCGCTTGACGGGTAAGAGGCATCTCGTTCTCATTATAATATCTCCGTTATAGATTATAAAATAATGAGTGCAAACCGTACACATCCAGAAAATCAGGAAATTGCGTTACTTATCAATATTTTGCGTGGACTGATTATCCAACGATAATTCTATAACCGACTAGGCCTTCGACAAGTGGCCGTTTGCACTTTAGACGGCGAAGTCATGCAGTGAGAACAAACAACAAGATGCTGTTGAGCGTACGAAAGTCAGCGCCACAAATTCCGCGCAATCCTGTATGTCAAGCCACCGATTGTGCGGAAGCCCAAAGGCAAAGGCAACTATCTATCAGTTGAAATGCAATTGGCGGAAACCCACAAGGCACACTTCTGAATGGAGGTTCCCGGTGGACACAACGAATTCTTTATATTTGAGGAGGACTCGGGAAATTTGGGAATGAGATACGCTTTCTGCGTCAGGGCCAGTTATGTTGTTCAGCACTCGTTTGTTGTATGTCTTCCACTGTAGAATAGCGTTGATGCGCAAAACCTGGGATTGAGTGCACTTTCCCCCTTCCCTCGATCAGCCTCATTCTATCGGTTCAGTGACGGGTATGCTAAGAGCGATGTAGCATGGTAAAGTGGGCTTGGATCGCAGGAGAAATCGTTAGAGTCTATCCACGGGAGCTCGACCGTAGTGCTTGGTTGATTGTTGGAACGGAATGTGCATGACTTCACGACATCTTTGCTATCGGTCATTATGGATCGTCAGGAGAATGGAATGGATGGAACAGCGTCAACCATTTTGATTAATCATATGCGAGTAAGTGTCACGTACTACTGCAATTTACATTGCGAACACTGTTATGTGCCTGTTGAACTGCGTGATGGATACAAGAGACTTCTTGAGCCTAGCCAAGTTTCCATACAGCAAATCACGACGTTTTTAGATTACCTTCATCGGGCACACGGCTTAAGCAAGCTATCAGTCACTGGTGGAGAGCCATTACTGAAGAAAGTGTACTCTCGGACATCTAGTTTGTTGGAGTTTGCCAACAACACTGGGCTTGAAGTTCAGTTGAACACGGGCGGATTAGGACAAATCGAGATTGCACACATTGTTTCTCACTTCGATGATCCATCTAAGCTGCTTTTTCAATTTAGTTTTGATGGGGCGACCCCTGACACGGTGGATACTTTTCGGAGGCGCCCCGGAGTGTATGATAGCGCACTGAGACAAATGTCACAGGCCGTGGCGTTGGGTGCTCGAGTTCAAGCTAGAATGACCGCAAATCGAAACAATGTAAGTGAGTCGTTGGAGGCTTACAGACTCATGGCATCAGTTCCAGTAAGCTCGTTCAAAATAAAACCGATGTTTGCAGCCGGCGTCGCGATTGACAACGCAGATGCGTTTTTGACTGATACCAACGAAATAAGGGAACTCCAAACTAAGCTAATTTTCGAATCGAGAAACCACTCAACGACCCTTGACCTCGCACCTCCAATCTTTGTCGATACCAGCTCATTTAATAGTGAAAATGTCAGATTCCATGGATGTGACTGCGGCGTGAATTCGGGGTATTTGTCTACAAACGGTGACATATACCCCTGTTCGTATATTTTTGGCGATCGCACCGACAAAGAATTCGTTGTCGGCAATATTTTAGATCCCGGTTTTGACTTCGTAAGCGAGTGGACCAACTCTCTTGCCCTTCGGTCGTACAAGAACAATCGTGGCTGCTTGACGTGCCCGTCCCAAGTGTCACTAATGCAGAATATTACCCGCGATTCGTTGGCCTGTTCTTGATCCATCAGCGTTGAGCATGCGGTGGAAATACAAAAGGGTTCTCGAAAAAACAATCGAGAAGCTTGAAGATTTGGGATTTGACAAATCTGTCGCAGAAATCGTTGGGTCAATTCTCTTAGAAGCTGAGTCACGAGGGTACTCTTCTCAAGGACTTTGCCGAATAGCGGAGATTGAGAAGTTCGTGAGGTCGGGATTAATTGACCCGCAAGCCGCGATTCCTCGGGTGGAGTTACGTGCGCCAGCTGTCGCAATCATTAAGGCACCTTCGATTGTTGGGCATAGCGTCGCAGTGCAGGCAATAGACAAAGCGATGGATCTGGCGGCCCAATTTGGGATCGGAATGACTGGAGTGGTCGGCGCGAGCCATATTGGTTACCTTACGCACTACGCTGAAAGAGCGGCTGAGTCCGGACACTTCGCCGTAGTCGCTTCAGTGTCTTCTCCTGCAGTATCAATGCCGCTGTCTGGGAGTAAGGTTCTTGGGACTAATCCTCTTGCTTACGCCTTTCCAATGAGAAACGGCATTTTCTGTGCGGATTTCTCGTTGGCAAAAAGCTCACGAGGTGAGGTGCTCGCGGCAAGGCAAGATGATCGATTGTTGCAAAGTAGCGTTGGTTACGATGTTAATGGACGTGCGACAAACGATCCCGAAAGCATCCTTAATGGGGCAATAGCTCCAATTGGAGACAGCTTTAAGGGCGTACTCATCAATCTACTGTTCTCATTACTCGCAGGACCTTTGATAGGCGGCGTCGCCAACCACAAGGTGCGAGCAACCCGATGGCCGACAGACATACCCAACAAGGGTGACTTTTTTCTGTGTGTCGACATTGAGGCAATAGGTTCCACAAGTGCTTTTGTGTCGGAAGTTCATTCTCAATTGCAGAGCATGATGGCAATCTCGGATGACTTTCACGTATCTGGAGAGAATAGCCGGGACAAATGGAATGAAGTCCGAAAGCACGGTATCGAGCTACCAAATCCTCTACTCGAGCTCATTAAGCTAAAGGCCAAGTAGAGATGATCCGGAAACTAATTCTTGCAGGACTAGGGCCCCAGGCAAAGTTCAAATACCTACCGATGATTCAGGACGCATATCAGAAGGGCCTCATCGATGAGTTAAATCTTGTGGAACTCGAGAGTGCTCGACGCAAGACTGAGCAATTCTCCTCTATGTGCAATATGCCGGTTAAGAATGTTGTTTTTGTACCTGACTATCGTCATAAAAAGGTTTGGTTCACAGAGCATAGCAATGAACAAATCAAGGCGATGGCCAGCCACGAAACAGGGGTGGTTATCTCGACCGAACCAAAGGCTCACTTTGGTTACATGACAACCTCTATGGATTGTGGCTTAGATTGCCTCGTTGACAAACCGATTGTCCTTCAAACCTCAGAAAAAGGCATCATCCATTCAGATTACTCCAGCTATATAAAGACACTACTTGATAAACAAAAGCAGAATCAGGTGAACTGCTCTGTAATGACGGCCAGAAGGTACTCCGCACCATACAGATTGATGCTTCGTTACATTCTCAGCGCCTCAAGATCTCTAAATTGCCCGGTAACATACATCGGCATCGAGCATCACGAAGGCGTGTGGAACACACTTTCCGAAGTGCAGCGACGCGAGGACCACCCATACAAGTACGGCTATGGAATGCTTTGTCACTCTGGATACCACTTTGTAGATTTGCTCGCCTCGTTCCTTTCAATAAACTCAAGCGACTTAGAGAGCAGTTGCCAGAATATTAGTATGTACACGGCGCCAGCAGATCATTCGATTGCGCAAATACCGGAAGGCATGTTGCAAGGAGTTGAATTTGCAGGTTCTGCGACATCGTCCAGGACGCAATTCTCTGAGCCGGAGTTTTATGGCGAGACTGATTTGACCTCCAGCGGATATCAAATTGACGAATTGGGAAGAGTTCAATGCTTATTCAATCTAAATCTGCTGCAAACAAGTGTCTCATTGAGGATGAAAGACGAACTGCCTAAGGGAATTTACAACCGTAATGGTAGACTTCCATTCGATCGGATTAGAGTAAATATTGGTCCGCTACTCTCGCTCGAGTTTCGGGCATACAAACGGCCACGCCAAAAAGGTTGCGTTTCGCCTGAGCAATTTGAGAGGACCGCAAAAATTTCTCTGTGGCGGAGCCAATTAGCTCGTAGTGCCTCCCATCATCGAAAGAAGATCTTCCAGGGGGACAGCAGTACTTTTGGAGGTGCCGATTTTGCAAAACCACGAAAGCAACTGTTCTTGGATTGGTTGTCCCGGTCACAAGGCAAAAGCTCTTTGCAGAGTCACTTGAGTACTGCCGTACTATTCGACAAGCTACTCAAATGCGCTCAGGCCCGATCCATTGGGAATGACGCAACTTTTGACAAGGGCAAAAGATGAACACTGAACACAATCGAGTTTCTTTGTCACACCGGCTCCGACGATTACTTACGGACCCGGAGATACTCTTCTTGATGGGCGCACACGACGGGCTTTCAGCAACACTAGCCGCCAGGTCGGGGTTCGACGCACTATGGGCCTCGGGCTTTTCAATCTCAACAACGCTTGGTTACCGCGACAGCAATGAAGCCTCAGCTACAGAAGTTCTTCATGTTGTCGAACGTATCGTAGAATGTTCCGGCGTTCCAGTTTTGGTTGACGGTGATACCGGATTTGGAGATTTCAATTCCGCTCGCATCTTCGCGCGAAGGGTCGAAAGAGTGGGAGCCGCCGGCTTGTGCATTGAGGACAAACGCTTCCCAAAGATGAACTCCTTTCGAGACCAGCGTCAAGAAATCGCGAGCAAAGCTGAATTTTGTGGCAAGCTTCGCGCCATAAAAGATGTACTAAATGAACCGTCTTTTGTACTCGTTGCCCGCACGGAAGCACTTGTGCATGGTCTTGGTGTGGAAGCGGCTCTGGATAGATGCCGATCTTACGTCAACGCGGGTGCCGACGCTGTCGTTGTGCATTCCAAGGCGGCGAGGATTGACGACATCGAAGAGTTTTTTCGCCTTTGGCGAAGTCGAGCGCCTGTTATTCTGATACCGACAACTTATTCCTCTGTTCCAACAAAAAAATTCAATGCTCTCAAAGTTAATGGGCTGATTTGGGCAAACCATGGAGTTCGTGCTGTCGTAAAATGCTTGAGAGAGACCTATTCACACATCAACGAAAAAAAATCCGTTTCGGATATCGAGGATATAATAGCTACGATGGAGGAAATCTTCGAATTGCTGGAGTACAACCAACTTGACTCAGATTTGACACTTTATCAAGGTGATTGACCCATAATGATGGCTAAAACAGATAACGTGGCGGAAGCTAAGCTATTCAAATCTCTACTGGGCAAAATTTCAATTACGGCTCACGAATTGGATCAAGTTTATTGCCACGAGCAAGGTATAGAAAGGGATGCCGACGCCTATGCTATGAAGGTAATAGAGGAGTGTGGCGAAATGCTGCAAGCTTGGCTCACGGTTACAAATCGTCGCCAGAGCGACGGCAGGGACATTTGTGTCATCAAAAACGATCTCGAGAATCAAGCAACTGACGTAATAATGCTTGTTCTGATGTTCGCACATTCCGCAAATTTGGATCTTTCCTCGGCCTTTTCTCGTAAGTGGATTGTACACTACGCGGACGCGGAGTCCCAATGATCCAATCATATGATCTGAATTACTACCGTTATCTTCTCAATTGCGTTTATGTAATGGGCGTTTCAAACTTGATTGGATGATTAGATTGACGCTCCTTCGCGAGAGTTAACGATCTTCCCTCCAAAACTACCAATCCCAACATAAGCTGGAGCTCAAAAATCATGAATCACAGGACGTCAAAGAATAGCCTATTTAGGGGTTTTAATTATTATTGCCGAGAGGCCTCTGGGGGTGCGCAACTGACCTTTATGGCTACGTCATCGTCTTCAGCCAACTTGCGCAGAGAGCGGTCGATCTTAAGGAGGCGCTGCTTTATAGTCATTGATAGATTTCTCGCCGCCTCGGGGAATTCTATTGGGGAGAACCGCAGCGTGACCTCGAGATCAATAACTTGGGCGCCATTTTTTGTGCTTTGACTAACCGTATATTTTGGCAGCCCGAAGTTTGTCTTGAGACCAAATACTTTGTTTCCGTGATAGGGAATATCATCAACTTCCGGAAGATCGCTTAAAACCTCCTCAATTGAAGATGCCGCAAGAGCAAGAGAGAGTACGCCTGCCCTCTCAATTAGAACGCACTTGCTTCTGCGCCCCAAGAGTTTGAATTTGTAATGCGGATCCTCAGGTTTCCAACTGACCACTTCCACTAGGTCTCCTGTATCGTATCTCAACACGGGATGTTGCGGCGAAAATGGAAAAAGGGGCGTCGCGACTAGGCGGCCAATCTTGCCGGTACTTTCACAATCGGAATTTAGATCTAAGCACTCTAAATACACCGCTTTTGAGAACTCAAAAATTCGATTCGCATCCGTACTTTGCGCGACGAATCCTGCAATTTCAGAAAGCCCATACAACTCAAAAATTGGGCATTTCCAATACTCATTTAGAATCGAACGCCATCTTGAAGATAGCATATAGGACGCCACAGTCACACTCTTGATCTTGAACTCTGAGGAAGGGACGCCCATTTCCATAAGTTTCAGAGTGAGAATCTTGATTTGATTGATGCTTCCAGTCAAATGCGTAATTCTGTGATCGAATCCCTCAAATTTAAATGCTCGTTGCAGAATGTGGTGAATCGCGTCAAAGTGTTGGCGCCTAGTCTGGGGCATGGTGAGGAGTCCTGGATACTGGAATTTACCCGCGCCATGCGTAAAATTTGAAATTTGAAGGCAGAGTGGCCTTAGTCTGCCTGAAGTAGAGGGTTTGTAATTCTCAATTCTGAAATTTTGAGACAAGTACGATAAACGTGTAGAGAAGATTAGGAGTGGTTGAGAGCCTTCATGATGCATTGTGCCGCCGGTAACGTTGACTGCGATTGGCGGCTCTTCCAAGTCAACGAACTCATCCTGTGACTTGATCCAAATGGACTTGTCGATAACGGGGACATAATTTGCGAAGTCTTCGGTTGACAATATCGAGGAAGATGGTTGCGTCACCATCTTTTGATAAAATCTCGTATGCTGCTGAGCCCATTGCAAGGTATCTCGCAAATGGGAAACCAAGGCGCCCACAATCTAGATGATTATACGTCGCTTCCGTTTGATGCTATGATGATATCCGCCATGTCGGCGTCTTCTTCTCTACCCGTCTTGGGGTATTCGAAGGATATCTCAAACTTCTCGCGCGAGTTCACTGTCGTGAATCGCATCCGACCACCGGTAACTTCGAACAGCTTTCTAGCAGTCTCAATTGCGTTTTTTTTGGCCTCATGAGAACGTTCAGATGTTGCGAATGGTTCGTCGTCCATTAGTGTCATGTTCAACCTCAGACAATCAAAGGGTTTGAAGTGTTACTTGTGTATCACAGGCTGTGTATGTTGTCCCGTCAAAAAATGATTTCTCGAGTCGGACTTGCTGCTTTCGTTCTCGTTGGACGCTTTGGGCGCTTCAGCTGGTTTGGACCCGCTCTTGGTAGGCCTCTTATTTGATGGAATGTATGGTTTGATACTCGCGATTCATTTTCATCCGCATTCTGGGTTTCTTTGTCGTTGCCTTGGGAATGTTTCGGACCTGGCGTCAGGCTGTCGTCCGGAGAAAGACACAAAGAAAAATTGATGTTGTGTTTTAGCCCATATGGTCAGCGCTAATAGAACCTAGTTACGACCGATGACAGACCCAACCACAAGGAAAGTACATTGCTGGAAACGCAAAGAATTAACTCGTGGTGAAGTTGGCCTGCCAATTTTCTTGGCCGCATCTGAACGGTTCCAGCCACTACAGTCGGGATGCGTATTATCGCATTATTCGCAATTTCATCCGGTTATGGAGCTATTTGCCACCTGAGGCTCTCGCGAAAGTCGGCACGGGTCTCCACCCTTGCACACTGCTATCACGGCGATCACGCAGGAGTCGCCGTCCCATCTCCAAGCAACAGGAATATACGAAGCATCGAGTTCGTTTTTGTTTTGGAATGTTATTCGACCGCGCTCCTCTACCTGAACGGTATCTGTCGGTAACGACGCAAATTGGTCGTCGTCGTCATGCATGTGGGGCACACAAGCCCCCAAGCCGTACTTGGCCAAAATCTGCAAGGCACGCTCTACCTCTGGCAATTTGACTAACTTGGCTCCGTTTTGAATAGCTTCCATGGATATGATCAACCTCCAAGATTTGAGTATCTTAATTTCTAGGTGGGCGTATTCGCTACCTCGCCTCAAAGATGACATTAATAGAAATTGGAGTAAAAACCCATCTATTGTTGTAAATGACCGTCGGGCATTCGTGGTGGAACCTCAATTCAGTTGACATTTCAATCGCGGGCAGCGCCATCGGGCTCGATTCAGGTTGGCTCTCTGACTTGACCGAGCCAGCCGAACCGCCATCATAGCCAGAATTCGGTTCTGCCGAGCCAGATTTCTATCTCGGCTTCGTGACCTGGGACTTCTGTCGATCTTCCGGGTCAGCAGGTCCATCTGCCTTAACGCTTGCTTCACGGGATCAATCTTTGGCTTCGATCTCGTCCTTGCCTCATCAAGAGTCCACCACTCCCGAAACCTGATCATCCTCCCGGGAGCTCTGGTCGCCGCCTGAGTGTCGGCAGACATCGCCGTGTTGGATTTATCATCAACCATGGAGACGGTCTCTCCAGGCGTCTCCTGTGTCCCAGTCGGATCGTCTTTTGGGTTTCGGACTTGTTACTCTTGATCCGGTCTCTTGTTCTTCAAGGAAATCCCGGATCATCAGATTCAACCTAGCGGTCATGCTGACATGCTGGTGTCGGCAAACCTCCTGAAAATCAGATTTCAGGTTAGACGGAATCCTGAAGTTCATCAGGATTCCAGGAAACGGTGGATTGGTGGATGTCGACTTCATTTTGATCCTCCTTGTTTTCAGATCTCTGGCTCCGGCAGTGATTGTTAGGTCCGTCGGTTTCTGACAGAGATTTGATTGATGATCGGGTATCCGAATATCTATCCGGTACCTGTCAGACCTCTGGATACCCTGAAGTGATAGTGCTGCCATCTTCAATCAGCTCGTCTAGAAAGTCGTTTGCAATCGCTTGGCCAACTCGTTCGATGTGGCAACCTGTAGAACCCATGAAGAGGGCCGCTGGGTTAGTTGATCTTAGATCACCATCAAGCCGTTGAGCGAGTGCTTTAGAGGCGAACGATACCTCATTTGGATCGGTGATGGTTCGTGGCAAAGCAAAAATCAAGCGATAGCGATGATGGTCAATCGTGTGGCTGACGGTCGTATAGAGTAGCGAGCAAAAATTCTCGACTAATGGCAAGTCTAGGCACTCGTGAATTTTGAGCCCGCCATCAATGTCAACGACCAAGATATCTGTTGCTAAGAAGCCCTCACTTATTCGATATCCGTTTTCAAACTGGTAGCTGAAGGCGAAGCCAAGCCGAATGTTATCTTCAAGTTCACTCAGTGAAACTTCGTCCGATTTAAATCCTTGCGCATAAAAGCGGGTTTCGGTTGGCGGCTGCTTGTCGATTAGCTGACCGTTGAAAGATATTCTTAGTTTTGGTTCAAATTTCATTCAGGATCATAAGGTTAGTGCACTGGAAAGCCTGACGAATAGCTTAGCCTACAGGTAATCCAAATCAAAGCTCCATCAATAGTCTCCATGGGAACTAATTAGACAAATATTAATCAGGTGATGTCGCCCGGCAGCGGCGATTTCCAGCGCGCGCTTGGCCCGTTCCTGCCCCTTGACGTCGCGCAGATCGCGGGCGCTGGGGGCCAGATTGACCTCGCCGGGCTGCGCTGCTGGCAGTGGCGACTGGCCCGAGAAATGGCGGACCACATCGCCCAAAGACCCGGCCCCGATCACCTGCGTGGCGTCGACCCAAGCCGCCTCGGCGCTTGAGGCGCGGGGACAGAGCAGGGCGCGATCCTCGGCGGCGGCGGTCATCGCAGCGGGCAGGGCACCGACGACGGGCACCAGCGATCCGTCCAGTGACAATTCACCCAGCGCAACGGTTCCTTCGGCGGCGTCCGAGGGGATGATGTCCAGCGCCGATAAAAGCGCTACAGCGATGGGCAGGTCGAAATGGCTGCCCTCTTTCGGCAGGTCGGCCGGAGACAGGTTGATGGTGATCCGCTTGGACGGCAGCGCGATGGCCATCGAACTGAGCGCGCTGCGCACCCGGTCGCGCGCCTCGGACACCGCCTTGTCGGGCAGTCCGACAATGGAAAAGGCGGGCAGGCCGGGGGATACGGCGCATTGCACCTCGACCGGGCGGGCATCGACCCCCTGAAAGGCTACGGTGTGGGCACGGGCGACCATGGCAATCCTGTTTCTTGGTTAACAGGATGTTGCTGCCATGGCGGCGGTTTAGGAATCGTTAACGGCCTCGCGCAGGGCGGTGAATTTGGGCCAGGCCTGCGGATCGGCCACGGTTTTGTCGCGGCAGAACGGGTTGCAGAAGCCCCAGCGCTGCCCGTCGAGCTCCAGAAAATCCGTGACGGGTTTGCCGGAATAGGGGCAGGCGGGGTTGATCGATGGCCCCTCGGTGACCGCTTTGGCCGAGGATTCTCCTCCGATGGGCCACGGCGCGGATGGCAAGTCCTGGGGATAGGGAAACGGATCGTAGGACACCGTCAGACCCATCGCGCGCCATTGCCGGGCGGATATATCCGACAGCAGGTGCAGGCAGTAGTCGCGAGTGGCGGACGACACCGGCAGGCCATAGCCGATGATCCGCGCCGCCACCGGCGTATAGAACACATCCGCCAGCGAATAGGCCCCGAAAAGCGGGCCACTTTCGGCCCCGGAGACCTGCCGCGCGTGCGCCCAAAGCGCCTCGATCCGCTGCAAATCGGCCAGCGTTTCCTCGGATGGGGCAAACCCCTGCCAAACATGCCGCAACTGCATCGCACATTCGCCGCGCAGGGCGTCGAACCCGGCCACCATCTCGGCACACAGCCATCGGGCGGTTGCGCGCGCGGCGGGGTCTTGCGGCCACAGGCCGGCCTCGGGGTGGCGTTCGGCCAGCGTCTCGGCGATGGCCAGGCTTTCGCCGACCACCGTGCCGTCGGGCAAGCGCAGGGCGGGCACCAGACGGGCCGGGGCCAGCGGTTTCATATCTTCAGCCATCGTGCCCGAATAGAGCCCGATCATGTGGCTGCGATAGGGCAGGCCGAACTTTTCCAGCATCAGCCAGCCGCGCAGGGACCAGCTTGAAAACAGGCGGTCGCCGATAAAGAGGTCATAGGTCATGACCCGACGATGGCGCAGGCCCGCGCTTCCGTAAATCAGAGTTTTGTGCGTGGCCGCATCACGGAAGGTGATTGATCGCCCCTGCCGACCATGTCTGACCGTCAAACATGACCTCGGTGACCGAGAGGTTGTCGATCCGATGCGAAAACGCCTGTTGCGCGTTCAGATTCAGGGCGCGCTGGATCTGGGTCAGGATCACGCCGAAATGCGCCACGACCACCAGATCGGACCCCCTATGGGTTGCGATCAGCCTGTCGATCACCGCATCCACCCGTGCGCGCACCTGATTCCAGCTTTCGCCCTGCGGCGGGCGCACCTCGCCGGGGGCGTCCCAATAGGCGAAGGCGAGATCGGGGTCTACGGCTTCGATTTCGGCGAACGAGCGCAGTTCCCATGTGCCGAAATTGATCTCTCGCAGGTCGGGATGATGTGGCAGTCGGCGGCGCGCGCCTTGAATGGCTGACGCAGTGTCGACGGCGCGCGAAAGGTCTGAGGATACGACCAGCGCATCAGGCGGAAGATGGTTGTGCAGCCGGGCCAGCGCGGCTTTGTCGCTGAGGTCGGCGGGGATGTCGGACCAGCCGACCATGGTTTTGGCGTGCGTCGGCCCGTGCCGGACAAGATGCAGCCGCGTCACGGCAATTGCCCCTTCAGCACCAGCGGCAGGCCCGCCGTGACCTGAACCACCAGATCGGCTTGCGCCCCCAGCGCGATGTTCAGCCGCCCCTGCGCCTCGCGAAATTTACGGGCCATCGCGTTTTCGGGGACGATCCCGTGGCCGACCTCGTTCGAGACGATGACAATTGGCGCAGCGCAGCTACGCAGCGCCCCAAGCAGTGCGGTTTGGGCCTGTTCCAGATCGTTTTCGGCCAGCAGATGGTTGGTCAGCCACATCGTGGCGCAGTCGATCAGGCAGGCCTGATCCGCCGTCAGACCGGCCAGAACCGGAGCAAGGTCAAAAGGGGCCTCGACCGTTTCCCAGCCATCGCCCCGCTGGGCCAGATGGCGCTGAACCTTCTGCCGCATCTCATCATCAAACACTTGTGATGTCGCGATATAGACGCGTTTTTTCCCTGATGAAACAACAAGTTGTTCTGCCAAAACAGACTTCCCCGACGCGGCCCCACCCAGCACAAAGGTTAAATTGGGATACACAATTCTTACCTTCCAAGTGATCCACGTGGTTTTGCTCTGCGTATCGACCCTAGGTCGGCAAGGCAAGCCCGGCCTGCGCCAGCGAAAAAGGGGAGAGTTTCATGGCACTGGACAACGCGACCGATTTTTCGATGTCCCGGCAGGCGATGAAGGCCGAGTTGCTGGATGCAGAGACCGAATTGCAACTGGCCTATGCCTGGCGCGACCAGCGCGACGAAAAGGCCCTGCACCGTCTGATCACTGCCTATATGCGATTAGCTATCTCGATGGCCGCCAAGTTCAAGCGCTACGGCGCGCCGATGAACGATCTGATTCAAGAGGCCGGTCTGGGCCTGATGAAAGCGGCCGACAAGTTCGACCCGGATCGCGGCGTGCGGTTTTCGACCTATGCGGTGTGGTGGATCAAGGCCAGCATTCAGGATTACGTGATGCGCAACTGGTCGATGGTGCGGACCGGATCGACCTCGTCCCAGAAATCGCTGTTTTTCAACATGCGCCGCGTGCAGGCCCGGTTGGAGCGTGAGGCGGCAACCGAAGGGATGCGACTGGACCGGCATCAGCTGCACCAGATGATCGCCACCGAAATCGGCGTTCCCCTGCGCGATGTCGAGATGATGGAGGGCCGCCTGTCCGGCTCGGACTTCTCGCTGAACGCGGTGCAGTCGGCGGATGAGGATGGGCGCGAGTGGATCGACGCGCTGGAGGATGAGCGGGAACAGGCCGCCGAGGCCGTCGAGCATCGCCATGATACACGGCAACTACGCGAATGGTTGTTGACGGCGATGCAGTCGCTGAACGAACGCGAGCGCTTAATCGTGCGCGAACGCAAGCTGCGCGAACCGGCGCGGACGCTGGAAAGCCTGGGCAATGAGCTGGGCCTGTCGAAAGAGCGCGTGCGCCAGCTCGAGGCCGCGGCTTTTGTGAAAATGCGCAAGAACCTTGAAGCGCAATCGCGCGAGGTGCAACACTTCATCGCATGAAACACCTTGCGATTCTGCTGAGTGCTCTGACACTTGTCCTGGCGCGCCCGGGCTTGGCTTCAGGCATGATCACGGATGACGTGGCCGCGTCGATGCAGGCGGCGGATGTGATCCTTCTTGGCGAAATCCACGACAATCCCCGGCACCACAAGGTACAGGCCGAAGCGATTGAGGTGATCGAACCCACTGCCGTGGTATGGGAAATGATCACCGAAGAAGGCGCGCAGCGCTTGGCGCAAAAGGCCGTTTCCAATACCGAAGAGCTTGAGCGGATCTTGAAGTGGGCCGAAACCGGCTGGCCACCGCTCAGCATGTATTACCCGGTGTTTCAGGCGACGAACGCGCCGGTGTACGGGGCCATGGTTCCGCGCAGCGCCGCCCGTGCGGCGATGGAACGTGGTGCCGCGACGGCGCTGGGCGCGGATGCGGCCCGGTATGGGCTGACAGTCCCGCTGCCGCCCGACGAACAGGCCGCGCGCGAGGCCGATCAACTGGCCGCCCATTGCGACGCCCTGCCGGCCGAGGCTTTGCCTCAGATGGTTGCCATCCAGCGCCTGCGCGATGCGGTTCTGACGCGGGCGATCTTGCAGGCCACCGAGGATACGGGCGGGCCGGTGGCGGTGATCACCGGAAACGGGCATGCCCGCAAGGATCGCGGCATCCCGACCTTCCTGTCGCGCCTGCGTCCGGGGCTGAAGGTCTATGTTCTGGGGCAATCCGAGGATGGCGCTATTGATGGCGAATTCGACGCGGTGATTGACAGCCCCTCGGTCGAGCGCGCAGACCCCTGCAAGGCTTTTGATAAGCAGAATTAACCGCTGGAACTACCTGTTGGCCTTGCCTAATGTCAGGATCGACCGGAACGGGAAGGGCTGAACATGCTGGCATCCAAGCGCATTCTGCTGATCATTGGCGGCGGCATCGCGGCCTACAAGTCGCTGGACCTGATCCGGCGGCTGAAAGAGCGTGGCGCAGCCGTGACGCCGGTTCTGACCCGCGCAGCCGAGGAGTTTGTGACGCCCCTGTCGGTGTCGGCGCTGGCGGGCGAAAAGGTCTTTCGCGATCTGTTCGACCTGACGGATGAGGCCGAGATGGGCCATATCCAGCTGTCCCGATCGGCCGATCTGATCGTTGTGGCCCCGGCGACGGCGGACATGATGGGCAAGATGGCGTCGGGTCTGGCCAATGATCTGGCCTCGACCCTGTTGATGGCGACGGATACGCCGGTTCTGTGTGCGCCTGCGATGAACGTGCGCATGTGGGATCATCCCGCGACCCGCCGCAACCTGCAGCAATTGCAGGCGGATGGGGTGCGTTTTGTCGGCCCCAACGAAGGCGATATGGCCTGCGGCGAATATGGTCCGGGCCGTATGTCCGAACCGTTGGAGATTGTTGCGGCGGTCGAAGCGCAACTCGCCGATGGGCCGCTGAAAGGGAAGCGCATTCTGGTGACCTCCGGCCCGACGCATGAACCGATTGATCCTGTGCGTTACATCGCCAACCGGTCCTCGGGCGCACAAGGAACAGCGGTGGCGCGGGCGCTGTCAGCGCTGGGGGCCGATGTGGTCTTTGTCACCGGCCCTGCCGATGTCCCGCCGCCCGATGGCGTGCAGGTCGTGCGGGTGGAAACCGCCCAGCAGATGTTGGATGCGGTCGACACTGCCCTGCCCGTGGATGCGGGCGTGTTTGCCGCTGCGGTGGCCGATTGGCGGGTGGCAACAGCCTCGGACCGGAAGTTGAAGAAAAGCCGCGACGGGCTGCCGTCGCTGGAGTTCGCGGAAAACCCCGACATTTTGAAACGGGTCGCGCAGATGGGATCGGGGCGGCCCGAGCTGGTGGTCGGATTTGCGGCGGAAACCAATGATGTTGTCGAAAACGCAACCGCCAAACGGGCGCGCAAGGGATGTGACTGGATCGTCGCCAACGATGTCAGCCCGGCCACCGGCATCATGGGCGGGTCGGAAAACGCGGTGATCCTGATCTCGGATGACGGGGCCGAAGACTGGCCGCGTATGGGCAAGGATGCGGTGGCGGATCGGCTGGCCAGAAAAATTGCCGACGCTCTGGCGGGGTAAGGCAAAGCAAAAAAGCAAGAGGTGCAATGATGGTAGCAATTCGTGTGATCCGCGAAGACTGGGCCGATGCGTCGGTGGCTTTGCCCTCGTACGAGACAACCGGCGCCGCCGGGGCGGATGTGCGCGCCAACCTGCCGGGTGGCGCTTCCATCATGCTGGAGCCCGGCCAACGCGCTTTGGTGCCCACCGGATTGCGGATCGAGATCCCCAGCGGGTACGAGGTGCAGGTGCGACCCCGCTCGGGCCTTGCGCTGAAACACGGCATCACGCTGCCCAACACGCCGGGCACCATCGACAGCGATTATCGCGGCCCGCTGGGCGTGATCGTGCTGAACGCCGGGCAGGAACGGTTCGAGATCGCCCATGGCGAACGCATCGCGCAATTGGTGGTCGCCCCCGTCGTGCAGGCCGTTTTTGAGCCGGTCGAGGCGCTGGGCGATACCGCGCGCGGGGCCGGGGGTTTCGGCTCGACCGGGCGCAGCTGATGCTGCTGATCCTGATCCTGTGCGCAGGGCTTTGGGGTGTCGGCTATCTGGCGGGCGTGTCCCGCACCGCCCGCACGGTCTCGATTGGCGTGCTGCTGCTGGGGGTGATCATCGCCCAACTGATCCTGCCTGACGGGCACCCCTTGCGTCAGGCAACGGGTGGCACTGCCGCACCGTGGCTGATCCTGGCGGGTTTCGCCGCGCTGATTTTGCTGTATGGCAAAGGGCTGAAGGCGTTGCGCAACCGCGCCACGCCCGCGTCAGATCAGGAGCCCGCCATGCCATCCGACCGATTCAGCGAAACCGAACTGGAACGCTATGCGCGCCATATCGTGCTGCGCGAGCTTGGGGGACCGGGGCAGAAGAGATTGAAACAGGCGCGGGTTCTGGTGATTGGCGCGGGCGGCCTTGGCGCGCCGGTGCTGCAATATCTGGCAGCGGCTGGTGTGGGCACAATCGGAGTGATCGACGATGACGAGGTCGAGAACGCCAACCTGCAACGTCAGGTGATCCACCGCGACGCTGATATCGGCATGCCCAAGGTGTTTTCGGCGCAGCAGGCGATGCTGGCGCAAAACCCGAATGTGGTTGTCTTGCCCTATCACCGCCGCCTGACCGAAGAGATCGCCCAGGACCTGTTCGCGGATTTCGATCTGATCATGGACGGCACCGACAATTTCGAAACCCGCTATCTGGCCAACCGCACCGCCGCTGCCTTGGGCAAGCCGCTGATCTCGGGCGCGCTGTCGCAATGGGAAGGGCAGCTGAGCGTTTTCGACCCCGCGAACGGCGCGCCCTGCTACCAGTGCATCTTCCCCGAAGCGCCCGCTGCCGGCTTGGCCCCCTCCTGTTCCGAGGCCGGGGTGATCGGCCCCTTGCCCGGTGTGGTGGGGTCGATGATGGCGGTCGAGGCGATCAAGCTGATCACCGGCGCGGGGGCGGCCCTGCGGGGTGAGATGCTGATTTACGACGCGCTTTACGGCGAAAGCCGGAAAATCACCCTGTCGCGCCGCGCTGACTGTCCGGTCTGTGGCGCGGCGGATTGATAGCATCAAATCCCCCGGCTGATCTGGATCATCACGGCAGGCTTGCCTAGCTATTGGGGCAAAGGAGATCACAATGACCAACCTGATCCTGTCCGACTGGACCACCCCGTTTGAAATCGCCCCTTTCGCGCAGATTTCTGACGATGACTTCGCGCCCGCGCTGGAACAGGCGATGCAAGCGCATAACGCGCAGATCGATGCGATTGCCGCAAACCCAGAAGTGCCCAGCTTCGCCAATACAATCGAAGCGCTGGAGGCTGCGGGCGAGGCATTGGACAAGGTCCTGTCGGTTTTCTTCACCGTCGCCGGTGCCGACAGCAATCCCCGACGGGAAGAGCTGCAGCGCGAATTCTCGCCCAAGCTGTCAGCGCATTTTTCGGGGATATCGTCGAACAAGGCCCTGTTTCGGCGCGTCGCTGATCTGTGGGACCGCCGCGATGAGTTGGGCCTGAGCGACGAACAGGCCCGCGTTCTGATGTTGACCCATCGGGGCTTCGTGCGGGCCGGGGCCGCCTTGCAGGGCGAGGACGATGCCCGGATGCAGGAAATCAAGTCCCGGCTGGCCTCATTGGGCACATCCTTTACCCAGAACCTGCTGGCGGATGAGCGGGAGTGGTTCATGGACCTGACCGAAGAAGACCTGCAGGGCCTGCCCGATTTCGTCACCGATGCCGCGCGCGCGGCGGGGCTGGAAAAGGGGACCGATGGCCCTGTCGTGACCCTGTCGCGGTCGCTGATCGTGCCCTTCCTGCAATTCTCACCCCGCCGCGATCTGCGCGAAAAGGCACATCGCGCCTGGGCCGCGCGCGGGGCCAATGGTGGCGAAACGGACAATCGCGCCATTGCCGCCGAGATTCTGAAGCTGCGCGAAGAACGGGCTGGTTTGTTGGGCTATGACAGCTTCGCCGACTACAAGCTGGAAACCGAAATGGCGCGGACACCGGACCGGGTGCGCGATCTGTTGATGCAGGTCTGGGAACCCGCCAAGGCGCGCGCCGACGCCGATGCCGACATTCTGACCCGGATGATGCAGGAGGACGGTGTGAACGGCCCTCTGGAAGCTTGGGACTGGCGCTACTATGCCGAGAAACGCCGCAAGGCCGAGCATGATCTGGATGAGGCGGCGCTGAAACCGTATCTGCAACTGGACCGGATGATCGAGGCCGCCTTTGCCTGCGCTGGCCGCCTGTTCGGCTTGGACTTCGCGCCGCTGGACGTGCCGTTGTATCACCCCGATTGCCGCGCCTGGGAGGTCACGCGGAACGGCAGGCATATCGCTGTGTTCATCGGCGATTACTTCGCGCGCGGCTCGAAACGCTCGGGTGCATGGTGCAGCGCCATGCGCGGGCAGGCCAAGTTTCCCAAGGATCAGGCCCCGGTGGTGACCAATGTCTGCAACTTTGCCAAGGGCGAGCCCTCGCTGCTGTCGTATGACGACGCCCGGACCCTGTTTCACGAGTTCGGCCACGCCCTGCATCAGATGCTGTCGGATGTGACCTACGAAAGCATCTCGGGCACCAGTGTGGCGCGGGATTTTGTGGAACTGCCCAGCCAGCTCTACGAACACTGGCTGGAAGTGCCCGAGGTTCTGGCCGAATTCGCCACCCATGCGGAAACCGGTGAACCCATGCCGCAGGAGATGCTTGAGAAGGTTTTGAAAGCCGCCAATTTCGATCAGGGGTTCCAGACGGTGGAATATGTTGCCTCGGCGCTGGTCGATCTGGCCTTTCATGACGGCGACGCCCCGGCTGATCCGATGGCGAAACAGGCCGAAGTACTGGCAGGCATCGGAATGCCAGCCGCCATCGGCATGCGCCACGCCACCCCGCATTTTGCGCATGTCTTTGCGGGCGACGGCTATAGCGCGGGCTACTACAGCTACATGTGGTCCGAGGTGATGGATGCCGACGCCTTCGCCGCCTTTGAAGAGGCTGGCAGCGCCTTTGACCTCGATCGCGCCAAGGCGTTGGAGGAGAACATCCTGTCAACCGGCGGTTCGCGCGAGGCCGAAGACCTGTATCTGGCCTTTCGCGGTCGGATGCCGGGGGTTGAGGCCCTGCTGAAAGGGCGCGGCCTGATCGCGGCCTGAGCCGGACGGGCCGTCAGTATCCCAACTGGCGGTCCACCAGATGCAGGAACGGCTCGCCTGCCTCACCGCGCCGGATGTTGTCGCAGATGACCTGCGCGGCGGTCACCGGGCGGGTTTCCGAGGCGATATGCGGCGTGACCGTCACGTTGGGATGTGCCCAATAGGGATGTTCCGGCGGCAAGGGCTCAACGCGGAACACGTCCAGCGTGGCGTGGCCCGCCTGACCCGAGTTCAGGGCGTCCAGCAGCGCCTCATCGTCGATCAGCGGCCCGCGGCCCGGATTGATGATCTTTGCGCCTTTGGGCAGCAAGGCCAGCGTTTCGGCGTTCAACGTATTCTCGGTGGCGGGCGTATCGGGCAGCAGAAGGATGACGATTTCGGCCTGTGACAGGGCTGTGCGCAGCCCCTCGGGCCCGCTAAGGCAGGTCACGCCGCGGATATCCTTTTGCGTCCGGCTCCAGCCCGTCACCTGAAAACTCAGCGCGGTCAGCGCTTCGGCGGCGGCTTGTCCCAGTGACCCCAATCCCAGCACGCAGACACGGCGCTGGGATGCCAGAGGCGGGGCGTCGGGTGTCCAGACACCGTCCTGAACTGTGATGTGTTTATCCATGCCAAGGTGATAGCGCAGCACATGGCCGACGACCCATTCGGTCATGCCCTGTGTCAGCCCGTGATCCACCATCCGCGCCAGCGGAACGGTCAGGGTTTCATTGCCCGCGATCTGCTCGACACCGGCCCACAGGCTCAGAACTGCCTTGAGGCGTGTGTAGGGGGTGAAATCCAGCAAGCCGCTATTGGGGGCATAGACGATGTAATCGACCTGATCCGGGGCAATCTCAGTGGCCAGATTGAACTCCAGGCCCGCGTCGTGCAGGCCTTGCGACAAGAGCGGCTCGTAGATCGGCCACAGGGCAGGGCGCGCGGAAAACAGGACGTTCACGGGCATGGAGGGCCTTTCAGATCAGCGGGGACGGTGGATATGGGCGCTTTGCACGATACCGAAGGCGGCCATCAGAACCAGCATCGCCGACCCGCCATAACTGACCAGAGGCAGCGGCACGCCCACAACCGGGGCCAGTCCCATCACCATCGACATGTTGACGGCAAAGAACAGGAAGAAGTTCAGCGCGATGCCCAGCGTGACCAGCGACGAAAACCGGTCTTTGGTCGACAGCGCGGTGACCATACAAAAGACCAGGATCAGCGCATAAAGCACCAGCAGAGTGATGCCGCCGACAAAGCCGAACTCTTCGGCCAGTGTGGTGAAGATGAAATCGGTATGTTTCTCGGGCAGGAAGTTCAGGCGCGACTGGGTGCCCTGCATGAAGCCGCGCCCATTCCAGCCGCCTGACCCCAAAGCGATCTTAGACTGGGTGATGTGATAGCCCGCGCCCAGCGGATCGGTGGAAGGGTCGAGAAAGGTGTCGATGCGGCGGAACTGATAGTCCTTCAGCAACTGCCACTCGGTCCCCCGGCTATTGAACACCGTTGCGATCAGCCCGACAACCGCCGCAATCACGGCGGCGAAATAGGCCCAGTGTACCCCGGCGAGGAACATCAGCCCCCCGCCTGCGGCCAGCAGCAGGATCGAGGTGCCAAGATCCGGCTGGCGCAGGACCATGAAGGTCGGGATCAGGATCAGAATGACCGGGATGATCACCCATAAAGGGCGCGAGGTTTTGTGCGATGGCAGCCAATCGTAATAAGCCGCGAGCAGCATCACCAGCGTGACTTTCATCACCTCAGAGGGTTGCAGCCGCATGAAACCAAGGTCGATCCAGCGCTGCGCGCCCATGCCGATGGTTCCAAACAGCTCGACAAACACCAGCAGGGCGATCGATCCGAGATAGGCCAGAACCGACATGTTGCGCCAGAACCAGATCGGCACCAGTGCGATGATGAACATGGCCGTCAGGCCAAGGCCAAAGCGTTCCATCTGCGGCTCGGCCCAGGGCCGCCATGACCCGCCCGCCACCGAAAACAACATCAGAAATCCGGCGCTGGCGGTGCTGATCAAGAGCAGTGTCAGCGGCCAGTTCATATACAGAAACTTGCGAAACCCCGAAGGCGTGGATTTGACCGCATATTCAAGATAGCTCATGCGCGGTCCTTTTCACTGGGACGCGCTTTGGGGCGGCGGTCGCCCTCGAGCCGTTTTTGCTGTTCCTTGATGCGGTCGCGATCCCCGACCGGATAGGCCTCGAGCGGAGGCGTGCCGTTATAAAGCGCCTGCAGCATGATATCGCGCGCCACCGGGGCCGCCGCCTTGGACCCGCCGCCGCCATGTTCGACCACAACCGCAATGGCGTATTTCGGGTTGTCATAGGGCGCGAAGCTGACGAACAGCGCGTGGTCGCGGCGTTCCCACGGCAGGTCTTCGTTGCGGATTACGCCTGCGGCCCGTTCGGCCTTGGTGATATTGCGGACCTGGCTGGTGCCGGTTTTGCCCGCCATGCGGAAGTCATCCGCGATGATGCGGCTGCGATAGGCCGTCCCGCGCCGGTCGTTCGAGACGGACCACATCGCCTGCCTTATGTACTCAAGATTGGTGGGGCTGATATCCAGCGGTTCCCCCGCACCTGACGGCTGTTCGACCCCGTTGATCGACCGCACCAGGCGGGGCGCGACGGCGCGACCGGTCGCGATCCGTGCCGTCATCACCGCAAGTTGCATGGGTGAGGCGAGCATGAACCCCTGCCCGATCGACGCGTTGGCCGTATCCCCGATCAGCCATTCCTCGCCATGAACCCGGCGCTTCCATTCCTGATTGGGGGCCAAACCGGCGCGTACGGCGGACATGGGTATATCGTGCTTGATACCCAGCCCCAGAGTGCGCGCCATGTCCGAGATCTTGTCGATCCCGACCTTTATCGCGACATCGTAATAGTAAACGTCGCAACTGCGTTTCAGGGACGTGTTGAGGTCCACCATCCCATGCCCCCCGCGTTTCCAGCAGTGGAAGCGGCGGCTGCCGACCTTCAGGTGGCCGGGGCAGTAGACGGTGTTGCCGGGGCCGATGACCCCGGCCTGAAGCGCGGCCAGCGCGGTGATCATCTTGAAGGTCGAGCCCGGCGGGTATGTGCCCTGCACGGTCTTGTTCGCCAGCGGGCGGTACTTGTCCTGCGTCAATATCTGGTAATCCGCGACCGAGATGCCGCGTACGAACAGATTGGGATCGAAACTGGGGGCCGAGGCCATCGCCCGCATGTCACCGGTTTCGCAATCAATGACGACGGCGGCGGCGCTTTCCCCGGCCAGTCGGGCCTGCGCATATTGCTGCAGGTCCGCATCGACCGAAAGCTGCAAGTCCGCCCCCGGCTGACCTTCCTGCCGGTCCAGTTCGCGCATCACGCGCCCGGTGGCGTTGACCTCGACGCGTTTGGCACCGGCCTTGCCGCGCAGTGAGATTTCCTGTTTCGCTTCCAGCCCCACCTTGCCGATCTGGAACCGGGGAATGCGCAGCACCGGCTCGGGGTCTTCGATCTGGCTGAGGTCATAGTCGCTGACCGGGCCGACATAGCCGACGATATGGGCGAAATCCTCGTAGCGCGGGTATTGGCGCGTCAGGCCGACCTCGGGCGTGACGCCGGGCAGGGCGGGGGTGTTGACGGCAACTTTCGAGATATCTTCCCACGTCACCTGATCGGCCAGCGTGACCGGCAGGAACGGGGCGGTGCGGCGCATTTCGGTGCGGGCGCGCTCGATCTCATCCTCATTCAGCGGGATCAGTTCGGACAGTTTGGCGATCACCTTGTCCACGTCGCCCGCATCCTCGCGCACGATCACGATGCGGTAGGACGGCGAGTTCTGGCTGATAATCTGCCCGTTCCGGTCGTAAATCCGGCCCCGGTTTGGCGGGATCAGGCGGATATTGATGCGGTTTTCCTCGGCCAGCAGGCGGTATTCATCCGCCTGATCCACCTGCATGAACCGCATGCGCGCCGCCAGCCCGCCGACAAACGCGGCCTGCAACCCGCCCAGAACCAGCGCCCGCCGTGGCAGCCGTTTATAGGCCAGTCCCTGAGATTTGGGTTTGCGCTGTTTCATACCCGCGACCCCACTGCGCTTGCATCCGCCGAGGACATGCGGCGGATGCCAAAGACGCTTTGGCTGAGCCACACGATCAGCGGATAGGCCAAAACGGTCAGAACCAGTTGCACGACCACCGGGGTCAGTGCGGTTTGTTCAACGGACAGAACGGACAGGACAATGCGGTTAGTCAGAAAGATGGCGGTGATCACGACAGCGACCGAGGTCCACTCGCCCACGAAACCGGCATCCCGCATTCCGGGGGCCGCAGATCGCAGGTAAGCCGCGCCGATCACCACCAGCGCCGCCATCAGGCCGGGCGGGCGTTGCAGCAGCAGGTCCGACATCAGCATCGCGGCGGCAATCAGCAGGGTCGGCACATAGTCCGGTCGCCGCAGGACCCAGGCAAAGGTCAGCGCGATCAGAATGTCGGGAAATGGCCAGCGATCCGGCGGCGTGTTCAGTGGCAGCAGGTGCAGGAACAGCACCAGAACTGTCAGACACACGTAAAGCCCGCGCATTCCCCAGTTGTGAGAGGCCGGTTTATCCATCCACGGCCTCCTCGGGGGTCAGGGCGGCTTCGGGGCGTGCGGGGCCGACGATGCCACCGGGGTCGTTGATGTGCGGGGCTGCGTTAAAGCGCAGAACCCGCAGGAATTCCAGCCGTTCGAAATCGGCCGACAGGCGTACGCGCAACCGGCCACCGGGATCGGCGGCGATCTGTCCGATCAGCAGACCGGCGGGAAACACGCCGCCGTCACCGGAGGTGATCACCCGGTCACCGGGGCGGACAAGCTCGCGGTTTTCCAGAAACTCGACGGCGGGGGCGGGGGTGTTGTCGCCCTTGATCAGGGCGGTCTGGCCCGAGGGCTGAATGGTGGCCGGTATCGCGCTTGAGGCATCGGTCATCAGGATCACCCGCGCGGTGTCCGCGCCGACGCCGGAAATCCGCCCGACCAGCCCGATCCCGTCCATCGTGGCCCAGCCATCGACGATCCCGTCGCGTTCGCCCACATTCAGCAGAACCGACTGCCGGAAGGGCGAACCGCTATCGGCCATCACGACGCCGGTGATATAAGTCAGACGCGGATCGAGGCGGACGTTGTTGAGGTCCAGCAGCCGCGCGTTTTCCTGCTCCAGCTGCAGGGCAGCCTCTTTCCAGGCGCGCATCAGGCGCAGCTCGCTGCGCAGCTCGCGGTTCTGCTCGCTCAGCCGCTGATAGCTTTTGAAATCGCGGATCAGGTTCACGGTGGCGGTGACAGGCACCATCGCCCATTCCATCGAGGGCACAACCTTGTCCACCACCTGCGCGCGAAAACGTTCCACGCGCGGGCTGTCGATGCGCCAGACCAGAAAGATACCCAGCAGGCACAGAACGACGATCCCCAACAGCAGGCGGCGCAGGGGGGTCGTGTATTCGTCGCGCTGTGATCGGTCTTTTGCCACAGGTTACCTTCCCGTGCTGCTCGTGCCGAATTTACCCTATGTGCAAAGGGTGCGCGCCTTAGCTTTCGTAGTCAATCGCGTGGCGCAGCTGTTTTTCATATTCCAGGGCTTTGCCGGTCCCCAAAGCCACACAATTCAAGCTTTCGTCAGCAATCGACACGGCCAGGCCGGTCTGTTCGCGCAGAGCCAGGTCCAGATCGCCCAGCAACGCGCCGCCGCCGGTCAGCATCACGCCCCGGTCGACGATATCCGCTGCCAGATCGGGCGGCGTGGTTTCCAGCGCGGTCATCACCGCCTCGCAAATCTGCTGGACGGGTTCCGAAAGCGCCTCGGCCACCTGCGCCTGACTGATCTCGATTTCCTTGGGGACACCGTTCAGCAGGTCGCGGCCCCGGATATGCATCGACTGGCCACGGCCATCGTCGGGCATCCGGGCGGTACCGATGGTGGTCTTGATGCGCTCGGCGGTGGATTCGCCGACCAGCAGGTTCTGCTGACGGCGCAGGTACGAAATGATGGCTTCGTCCATCCGGTCTCCGCCCACGCGGACCGAGCGGGCGTAGACGATGTCACCCAGCGACAGCACCGCCACTTCGGTGGTGCCGCCGCCGATATCGACGACCATGTTGCCGGTCGGGTCGGTGATCGGCATGCCCGCACCAATCGCGGCAGCGATGGGTTCCGCGATCAGGCCCGCGCGGCGGGCACCGGCAGACAGAACCGACTGGCGGATTGCGCGCTTTTCGACGGGTGTTGCGCCATGGGGGACGCAGACGATGATCTTGGGCTTGGAAAAGGTCGAGCGTCTGTGCACCTTGCGGATGAAATGCTTGATCATTTCCTCGGCGGTGTCGAAATCGGCAATCACGCCTTCGCGCATCGGGCGGATCGCCTCGATCGAGCCGGGGGTTCTGCCCAGCATCAGCTTGGCGTCCTCGCCCACGGCCAGAACCTTCTTCACGCCATCCTTGACGTGATAGGCCACGACCGAGGGTTCCGACAGGATCACACCGCGCCCTTTGACATAGACCAGCGTGTTCGCTGTCCCGAGGTCAATTGCCATGTCCGCTGTGAACAGGCCGCCCAGATTGCCAAAGATGCCCATGTTTTCCGTGATCCTGTATGTCGGTTTTTCTACTGCCCGCGACTCGACGGTTCCGGGACGGATGCCTTATAGGGTGCCAACACGCCCGATAAAAGGGTTGATTCCGCGACAATCAGCACCTTTCCGCCTTATTGATAGGGACTTTAGAAGGCAAAATGCTCTCATATCAACACATTTACCACGCGGGAAATCTGGCTGATGTACAAAAGCACGCTTTATTGGCGTGGACGCTGGATTACCTGACGCAAAAGGACAAACCGATCAGCTATATCGAGACGCATTCGGGGCGCGGTTTGTACCACCTGGACGCGGCCGAGGCTGTGCGGACAGGCGAAGCCGCCGCCGGGATCGCACGCGCGCAGCGCGAGGGCTGGTTCGGCCCCGAACATCCGATGGCGCGGGTGCTGCAGGCGGTGCAAGATCGCCATGGTGCGGCGGCTTATCCGGGATCGCCGCTGATTGCGGCCAACCTGTTGCGCGCGCAGGACAGTCTGCACTTCGCCGAGCTGCATCCGCAGGAACACGCGGCGTTGTCTCTGGCGGTGTCGCCCTTCCGGGCGAAAGTGTATCCGCAGGATGGGTTTGCGCTGGCGCAGTCCCTGCTGTCACCGACACCCCGGCGCGGTATGCTGCTGATTGATCCCAGCTATGAGGTGAAGGCGGATTACGACCGCCTGCCGGGGGTGATCGCCAAACTGCATCGCAAGTGGAATGTCGGGGTGATTGCGCTTTGGTATCCGATCCTGACGGATGCGCGCCACAGGCCCATGATCGCGGCCCTGAAATCCGCGGGCTACCCAAAGACGATTTGCCACGAGGTGACGTTCCCCCCGGCGCGCGAGGGGCATCGGATGGTCGGATCGGGCATGTTCGTGCTGAACGCGCCCTTTGGACTGGTGCAGGAGGCTGAACGCCTGACGGCTTTGTTCGCCCGGCTCTGAGCGGGTGGCGGGGGGCCTGAAACTTCGAAAGTTTCAGGCACGGTTTCTTTTCAAGAAACCGGTCCCACCCGCCGCGCTCAGGTCAGGTCTTTGTAGCTGATCTCGCGCGCATCCGCACCCGGACCGGCCTTTTCGCGGCGCACGATCAGACGGTTCAGCGCATGAAGATAGGCCTTGGCCGAGGCAACGACCGTATCGGTGTTCGCCGACTGGCCGGTGGCGATCATGCCGTCCTCTTCCAGACGCACCGAAACCGTGGCTTGCGCGTCGGTGCCTTCGGTCACCGCATGGACCTGATACAACTGCAGATGCGCCTTGTTCGGGTAGATCGCGCGGATCGCCTTGAAACTCGCATCGACCGGGCCGTCGCCGTGTTCGGTGGCGATGACATCCTTGCCATCGACCTCCAGTTCCACGGTCGATTCCGCCTGACCGCCTGTGCCGCAGGTGACTTTCATCGACACCAGTTGCAGGTGATCATCGGCCTCGTCCAGGGTCATCAGGGCGATCAGGTCGTCGTCGAACACCTCTTTCTTGCGGTCGGCCAGATCCTTGAACCGCACGAAGATGTCCTTGAGCTGGTTGTCGCCAACTTCAAACCCCAGCGTTTCCAGCTTGTCGCGCAACGCAGCGCGGCCCGAGTGTTTGCCCAAGGGCAAAGACGTGCCCGACAGGCCGATATCCTCGGGGCGCATGATCTCGAAGTTTTCGCGGTTCTTCAGCATCCCGTCCTGATGAATGCCGCTTTCATGGGCAAAGGCGTTCTTGCCGACGATGGCCTTGTTGAACTGCACGTTGAAGCCCGACACGGTCGCGACGCGGCGCGAGATATGCATGATCTTGGTGGTGTCGATGCCCGTATTCCACGGCATGATGTCGTTGCGGGTGCGCAGCGCCATCACCACCTCTTCCAAAGCGGTGTTGCCTGCGCGCTCACCCAGCCCGTTGATGGTGCATTCGACCTGCCGCGCGCCGCCCGCGACGGCGGCCAGCGAGTTCGCCGTCGCCATGCCCAGATCGTTGTGGCAATGGGTGGCAAAGATGACCTCATCCGCGCCCGGCACCGTTTCGATCAGGCGTTTGATCAGGTCGGCGGATTCCATCGGGGCCGTATAGCCCACCGTGTCAGGGATGTTGATCGTGGTCGCGCCCGCGTTGATCGCAATCTCGATCACGCGGCACAGGTAATCCCACTCGGTCCGCGTCGCATCCATCGGCGACCATTGCACGTTTTCGCACAGGTTGCGCGCATGGCTGACGGTTTCGTGGATCTTGTCGGCCATCTCATCCATCGTCAGGTTCGGGATGGCGCGATGCAGCGGAGAGGTGCCGATGAAGGTGTGAATGCGGTTCTTGCCCGCGTGTTTCACCGCTTCCCAGCAGCGGTCGATATCGGCGAAATTGGCGCGGGCCAGCCCGCAGATGCGGCTGTTCTTCGACCGTTCGGCAATCTCGGTGACCGCCTTGAAATCGCCTTCGGAGGCGATGGGGAACCCGGCTTCGATGATGTCGACGCCCATCTCGTCCAGCAGCTCGGCAATCTCGAGCTTTTCGTTGTGGGTCATGGTTGCGCCGGGGCTTTGTTCGCCGTCGCGCAGCGTTGTGTCAAAGATCAAGACGCGGTCTTGGTCGGTCACGTTTGTCATGGGATACTCTTTCTTCTTCTGTCCTAAAGCCTATGGCGCGCGGGCGTCCTCCTCTGAGCGGGCGCGCCGGTTGGCACGCTCAGAGGCGGATTAGGATCAGTAGGCCACGCAGAGACGCACCGCGAAGGGCGGTGGCGGCAAAAGGGATATCTGCGCGGTTGATCATGCCGTCAGGTTATACAGCCCGCGCCGGGAATGAAAAGAACCAAATTGCAAGGGGCTGCTTCCCGCGCGTTGCATGTTGATTGCCCGAGTGATGCCGCTAGGTGTGGGGCATGAAAACGGCACTGATCATCGGCGCGACGGGTGGCATCGGCGGCGCAATTTGCGACCGGTTAGTGGCAAAGCAGGTGGCGGTGACGCGGCTGTCCCGGTCCGTTGATGGGTTCGATCTGACCCGACCGGATGCGGCGCTTGGGATACTGGACGCGCACCCCGGCCCGTTTGACCTGGTGCTGGTCGCCTCGGGCGCGTTGGAAATCAACGGAGCGGAGCCCGAAAAGACCCTGCGCGCGGTGTCGGCACCGGCGATGATGGATCAGTTTGCCCTGAACGCTGTCGGCCCGGCGCTGGTTCTGAGCCGGGCGCAACGTTTGTTACCGCGCAAGGGGCGGTCGGTCTTTGCGGTGTTGTCGGCGAGGGTCGGGTCGATCGGGGACAATCGCGCGGGCGGCTGGGTCAGCTATCGCGCGGCGAAGGCTGCAGTGAACCAGATCGTGCATACGGCGGCCATCGAACTGGCGCGCACCCATCCCGACGCGATCTGCGTCGCGCTGCATCCCGGAACGGTCAAAACGGCGTTTACGCAGAAATACCTTGGCAGGCACCCGGCGGTCGAGCCGCAGGACGCTGCCGGAAATCTGCTGAATGTGATCGGGGCACTGACACCTGCCGATACGGGCGGCTTTTTCGACTGGGCCGGGAAACCGGTGCCGTGGTGACGGCTCAGCCGTCGGATGGTTCGGTTGTTGCGTCGTCTTCGGCGTTCTCGGCTGCAGGGGGCTGATCTTCTGCCTCGGTCGCGTCAGAGGCCGCATTTCGGTCAGGCAGCTCGTCATTCTCCCAGACGCCCGATTCCTCCTGCCCGTTGGCGTAGCGCATGGTCCCTTCGCCCTGACGTTTGTTGTCGAGGAAGCCGCCCTCGTACACATCGCCGGTGCTGTAGGTGGCTACGCCAATGCCGGTGATCTTCCCCCCGGCCCAATCGCCGGTATAGGTGAAGCCGCCGGGCGTTGTGATGGTGCCAGTGCCATGGCGCTTGCCATCAAGGAAATCGCCTTCGTATTTGGTGCCGTCCGAAAAGCTGGACTTGCCTTTGCCCTGCCGGACGCCCTCGACCCAGTCGCCTTCATAGCGATAGCCGTTCGCAAAGGTGATGACGCCGGTGCCGTGGCTGACCGCGTTGCGGAACTGGCCGGTATAAACGACGCCGTTTGGATAGGTTGCCTTGCCGGTGCCTTCGAAAACGCCGGCAATCCATTCTCCGTCATAGATCGTGCCGTTGGGATAGGTGTTCTGTCCCTTGCCGTGCGGCAGGTCGGCGCTGAGCTCGCCAATATAGGTCGCGCCGTCAGGATAAGTGATTTCGCCGAAGCCTTCGATCTGGCCATCCGCCCAGTCGCCGGTATAGCGGTAGCCATCGGTGCCTACGAAAGTGCCCTTGCCGTGGCGGTTGTCATCCACATAGTCGCCTTCGTAGGTATTGCCGTTGGCATAGATCTCTTTGCCCTTGCCCTGACGGCGACCCTCCAGCAACTCGCCCTCGTAGACATCGCCATTGGCAAGTGTCAGCCGCCCGGTGCCGGTCATCAGGTTGTCCACCCATTGCCCGTCATATTCGATGCCGTCGGATTGCACCAACCGGCCCTTGCCGTGGCGCTGGCCGTTCTGCACCTCGCCCTCGTAAACCGAACCGTCGGCCAGGGTGATCTTGCCTGTGCCCTGTTTCGCGCCGTCCAGCCAGTCGCCTTCATAGGTATAGCCGCTGGGATCGGTCAGTTTGCCCTTGCCATGATGGCGGCCATCTTTGAATTCGCCCTGGTAGCTGACCCCGTTGGCGTATGTGGCAACGCCGGTGCCGTTGATCGCACCACCGGCCCAGTCGCCTTCGTAGCTGCCGCCATTGGCATAGGTGATCTTGCCGCGCCCCTCGGGCTGGCCCTTGGCAAAGGTGCCTTCGTAGATCGACCCATTGGCGAACCGGGCGATGCCTTCGCCCTGAATCTCGCCCCCGACCCATTGGCCGGTGTATTCGAACCCGCTGGGCAGACGATAGGTGCCGGTCCCGTGGCGCAGGCCGTTTTCAAACGTGCCTTCGTAGACGCCGCCGACCTCGTCATCCTTGATGATAACATCTGCGTTCTGCGCGGCGGCGAAACCTGCCGCCACGGCCAGAATCCCTGCGGTGACTGAGATGCGGATCACGTTCATGGTTGCTTCTGCCTGCCCGGTCATCTTTGTTGCTTTCCCGCGCGCAAAACTAGGGCACTGCACCGGGCAGAGCAACGGGTTTTGCCGCATTGGTCTTCCACTCGGGCGGTGATCTGCTAAATGGCAATAGAAGGACGAGGGCAAGAGGGCAGCATGGCCGACCGTTTCCGCATTACTCTGGCGCAGCTTAACCCCGTTGTCGGGGATATCGACGGCAACGCAGCCAAGGCGCTGGCCGCCTGGGAAGAGGCGCGCGCGGAAGGGGCCGATCTGGTCGCCTTCCCCGAGATGTTCATCACCGGCTACAACACGCAGGACCTTGTTATGAAACCGGTGTTTCACCGCGCCGCCATGGCTGCGGTCGAGGCGCTGGCGGCGCAATGCGCCGAAGGTCCGGCGCTGGCCATCGGCGGGCCATGGGTCGAAGGCGAAAGCCTGCACAATGCCTATCTGATCCTGAAAGGGGGCCGGATCACCAGCAGGGTGCTGAAACATCACCTGCCGAATGAGACGGTTTTTGACGAGGTCCGCCTGTATGACTCGGGTCCGCTGGGGGGGCCCTATTCTGTGGGCAATTCCCGAATCGGCAGCCCGATCTGCGAGGACAGTTGGCACCCTGACGTGGCCGAAACGCTGGAAGAGACCGGGGCCGAGTTTCTGCTGATCCCCAATGGCTCGCCCTATTTCCGCGACAAATACGATGTGCGCCTGAATCACATGGTCGCCCGCGTGGTCGAGACCGGCTTGCCGCTGATCTATCTGAACATGGTGGGCGGTCAGGACGATCAGGTGTTTGACGGCGCCACCTTTGGCCTGAACCCGGGCGGCGAACTGGCTTTCCGCATGCCCGTCTTTGATGAGACCATCGCCCATGTCGATCTTGAACGCGGCGACGAAAGCTGGCGGATCGTCCCGACTGAGGTTGTGCCGCAACCCGACGCGTGGGAGCAGGATTACCGCGCCATGGTGCAGTCCCTGCGCGACTACATGGGCAAGACCGGCTTCAAGAAGGCGCTGCTGGGCCTGTCAGGCGGGGTCGATTCCGCGCTGGTTGCCGCCATTGCGGTGGATGCGATCGGGGCCGCAAACGTGCGCTGTGTGATGCTGCCCTCGGAATATACCAGCCAGTCCTCGCTGGACGATGCCGAGGCGGTCGCCAGGGCGCTGGGCGTTCACTATGACTTCGTGCCGATCTCGGACAGCCGCGCCGCGGTGACCGACACGCTGGCGACGCTGTTTGCCGGGCGTGACGAAGACCTGACCGAGGAAAACATCCAGTCGCGCCTGCGCGGCCTGCTGCTGATGGCGATCTCGAACAAGTTTGGCGAGATGCTGCTGACCACCGGCAACAAGTCCGAGGTCGCGGTGGGGTATGCCACGATCTATGGCGACATGAATGGCGGCTACAATCCGATCAAGGACCTGTACAAGACCCGCGTGTTCGAGACCTGCCGCTGGCGCAACGCCAATCACCGCGACTGGATGATGGGCCCCGAAGGTGAGGTCATTCGCCCCTCGGTCATCGACAAGCCCCCCAGCGCGGAATTGCGCGCGGATCAGAAAGACAGCGACAGCCTGCCGGACTACCCGGTGCTGGACGGGATTCTGGATATTCTCGTCGATCAGGACGGCTCAATTGCCGATTGTGTCGCCGCCGGGTTCGACGAAAGCGACGCCCGCCGGGTCGAGCATCTGATCTACATCAGCGAATACAAACGGTTCCAATCGGCCCCCGGAACCCGCCTGACCAGCCGCGCCTTCTGGCTGGACCGGCGCTATCCAATTGTGAATCGCTGGCGGGATCGCGGCTGAATTTGCTCAAATTAAGGGACAGTGCGGGCCGGGAATCATCGACTGTTTCCGTTTCCTTTTCAATCGAGCATGTTTTTGCCAGATTCTGGCTATCTCACTTGTTTGACTGACATTTTTCCGCCACATTTATGCTTGGAAGTTGCCTCATGTGGGGTGGGTGTGACGCAAGGCTGCACAGTTTGCAGATCGTCGGCGAAAGCTGATCTGGATGTGGCGCACCCCGGGGCTGTTTATCTGAGTTAACGGTGTGGTGTTAAAATGTACGAGGAATATGACACGAGCCTTCACGGGCCATTGAGGTACAAGACGATGGAGTCTCCGGCGCAGGAGCTGGATGAAGCCAAGCTGGACGCGGCCATCGCGGATATGCTCAAAGAAGACCGCGTGGTGGACAACAAGGTCGAGCCCATCCGCCGTCCTGAATTCCCGGATCTGAAATCGCAGGAAGACGTGACGGCGCTGGACGTGCACAAGGATGCCGGCTTGTCGGCGGTCCTGCGTCAGAAATGGGCCGAATTCTCGGGCGCAGCTTAAGCACCTTACCTTACCCAAAGTCAGCCCGGGCCCAAGTTCTGGCCCGGGCTTTTGCACGTTGGCCACAGGTTGCGACAATCGTCGCGGCGACCCGGCCAAAGCGGTTGCCTGCATCCGTTTCCTGCGCATCCATAGCGGTCCGAGCGATTGAGTAAGAGCCGTTGATGCCCGGTCCCAAACCGACCCCCGTGGAATCAGACCTGTCTTTGCCCAAAACGGTGGATGTCGTCGTGATTGGCGGCGGCATCATCGGTGCATCGACCGCGCTTGAACTGGCGGAACGCGGTGTCTCGGTGCTGCTGTGCGAAAAGGGCCAGATCGCGGGCGAACAAAGTTCGCGCAACTGGGGATGGGTGCGGCAGGGACTGCGCGACCCGCGCGAAATCCCCCTGATGCAAGAGGCGTTAGGCATTTGGCAGGGGCTGGACGCGCGCTTGGGCCGCCAGACCGGATACACGCAATCCGGCATAGTGTTCGGGGCCTCTGGTGGACGGTCCGCCGGAAATCTGGACCGTTGGATGCGCCATGTCGATGGCCTTCAGACCGGTGCGCGGATCGTTTCGGGTACCGAACTTAACGACCTGTTGCCGGGTCTTCAGAACGGTTCCGATTGCGCGCTTCACATGCCGCAGGATGGCCGGGCCGAGCCGCAATGGGCCGCACCCGCCATTGCGGAAGGGGCCCGCGACAATGGCGCTGTGATCATGACCAATTGCGCCGTGCGCAGCGTCGATATGCAGGCGGGCCGCATCGCCGGGGTCTTTACCGAGCGCGGGCGGGTGGCCTGCGCAGGCGTTGTTCTGGCCGGGGGCGCGTGGTCGCGCCTGTTTGCCGGAAATGCCGGGATCAGCCTGCCGCAGCTAAAGGTGCTGAACACGGTGATGCGCATATCACCCGCCGAGGATGGACCCGAGACCGCGCTGTGGTCCGACGGGTTTGCCATCCGAAAACGGGCGGATGGCGGCTATACGATTGCATCGGGCCACGAAAACACGGTGGATCTGGTGCCCGACAGTTTCCGGCTGGCCTGGCGGTTCCTGCCCGCCTTTGCGCAGGAATGGAGATCGCTCCGCTTCCGCCTGTCCAAGCGCTGGATGGCCGAGGCGGCCGAGGACAGGTCGTGGCTGCCCAGCGACGTGACCCCGTTCGAACATTGCCGGGTGCTGGACCCCGAACCTTCGCAGAAGATTCTGCGCAAAACATGGGCCAAGGCGCGCAAGGGCTTTCCGGTGCTGGAACAGGCTGAAATCGTGCAAAGCTGGGCAGGCATGATTGATGTGACGCCGGACGCTATACCGGTGATCTCGGGCGTGGACACGTTGCCGGGGATGTTCATCGCAACCGGGTTCTCCGGCCACGGTTTTGGCATCGGCCCCGGTGCGGGCCGGTTGATGGCTGATCTGGTGACAGGCACAACGCCATGTGTCGATCCGGCCGCCTTCCGCCTGTCCCGTTTCACGGATGGCTCAAAGGTACGGCCGGACCCGGGGTACTGAGCCCCTTAACCCGCCATCTGATAGCTGACCGGAACAAACCGGAAGCCATCGCCGCGCGTTTCGACATAACCGGCGGCGGGGAAGGGCATGTGATAGCCGATCATCGGCACCTTGTCGGCGGCCAGCAGGCCCAGCACATTGCGGCGGGATTCAGTGGCGGCCGCCTTGTCCATGTCAAACTTGAACCCCCATTCCGGGTGGGCGAAGGACCAGACATAATGGTTGGCCAGATCCGCCGTCAGAATCAGACGCTGACCGTTGCTTTCCAGATGATAGACCGTGTGGCCGGGTGTGTGCCCGAACGCCGACATTGCCGTCACGCCGGATACGACGTCACTGCCATCTTCGATAAAGGTCATCTTTTCGGCCTGCGGTGTCACCTTGGCGGCGACGATATCGCCGACGCGGTTGCCGGCTTCCTGCGCGGACCAGAAATCATATTCCGGCGCCGCGGTCACGTAGCGCGCATTGGGGAAGGTCGGGGCGTCATTTGTGGTCATGCCGCCGATATGGTCCGGATGCATATGGGTGATCACCACGACGTTGATCTGATCCGGGGTAACGCCCGCATCTGCAAGCGCGGCCTGAATGCCGCCCTGCCCAAGCCCTGTGTCGAACAGAACAAGCTCGGACCCGGTGTTGACCAGCGTCGGGGTAAAGGGCAGCTGTGCCTTGTCCGGCGAGATGAAATTTTCGGATGAGACCCGGGCAAACTCCTCATCCGGGACACCGTCGCCGAACATCTCTTTGACGTCGTCGCGCGGAGCGCTGCCATCCAGCAGCGTGGTGACGGTGAAATCGCCCAGCTTGAAGGATCTGGCGATGGTCGAGTTGGCCTTGGCCTCGGTTCCTGCGGCCAGAACCGGGGCGGCGGCGGATGCGAAGGGCAAGGCTGCTGCGGCGCCAAGCGCCGCTCTGCGTGTCAGATTGATGGTCATTTTGGTTCTCCCTGTCAGAACATCAGAACTTGAACTAGGTCGGTCAGTGTCGTCTGCCACTTTGTACCCGCAACACATGGGCTGCGCAGATGAACATTACGTGTTAATATTTGTTCATGCCGCGATCAGAAAACAAAACCGTTCCAACCGGGCTCGGTGTCGAGCGTTTTCTGGACGCGGTCCAACCCGCACGGAAGGCGGACGAGGCGCACATATTGGATGCACTATTCCGTAAAGTGACCGGCTATGCACCGGTTATGTGGGGGCCTTCTATGATCGGATATGGGAAATACCGCTACCGCTACAAATCCGGGCGTAAGGGTGAATTTCTGGCCACCGGGTTTTCGCCCCGCAAGGCGGCGCATTCGATTTACATCATGCCCGGCTACACCGATTTCGGTGATATCCTGTCCCGGTTGGGAAAACACAAGCTGGGCAAGTCCTGCCTGTATGTGAACAAGCTGGCGGATATTGACCTGGATGTTTTGTCCGAGTTGATCCGCGCCGGGCTGGATGATCTGAACGGCGTGTGGCCGGTCGAGCCGACCTGAACCTCTTCATCTTTTTCCAAATACTCTCGCCGAAGGCACGCGTCGTTAGACGCGTTTACCGCCATCTGCTGGACAATCCGCCGATCCTGTGACAAGAGCCGCGCCAACAGGAGACACCCATGACCACCACCCGTTTTGCCCCGTCGCCCACCGGTTACATCCATGTGGGCAACTTGCGCACCGCCCTGATGAACTATCTGATCGCCCGCAAGGCGGGTGGCACGTTCATCCTGCGCATCGACGACACCGACCCCGAGCGGTCGAAGGAAGAATATGTCGATGCCATCAAGCAGGATATGGAGTGGCTGGGCCTGCACTGGGACCGGGTGGAGCGTCAGTCGGATCGTCTGGACCGCTATGCCGAAGCTGCGGATAAGCTGCGCGAGATGGGTCGGTTCTACGAGGCGTTCGAGACGCCGACCGAACTGGACCTGAAGCGCAAGAAGCAACTGAACATGGGCAAACCGCCGGTCTATGACCGCGCCGCGCTGAACCTGAGCAATGCCGAGAAAGAGGCGCTGCGGGGTGAACGTGGCAACGGCGTCTGGCGCTTCAAGCTGGATCACGAACGGATCGAGTGGAATGACGGCATTCTGGGCGATATCTCGATCGATGCGGCCTCGGTCTCGGATCCGGTTCTGATCCGGGGGGACGGTCAGGTTCTCTATACGATTGCATCCGTGGTGGACGATACCGAGATGGGCGTGACCGATGTGGTGCGCGGCTCGGACCATGTGACCAACACCGCAACGCAGATCCAGATCATCGGGGCGCTGGGCGGTTCCTGCCCGCGTTTTGCCCACCATTCGCTGCTGACCGGTCCGCAGGGCGAGGCGTTGTCGAAACGGCTGGGTACGCTGGCGCTGCGTGACCTGCGCGATCAGGGTGTACAGCCGATGGCGCTGCTGAGCCTGATGGCGCGGCTGGGCTCGTCTGATCCGGTGGAACTGCGCGCAGATATGGCTGAACTGATTGACGGCTTTGACGTCAGCCGGTTCGGTGCCGCGCCGACCAAGTTTGACGTGCAGGACCTGTTCCCGCTGACCGCCAAGCACTTGCAGTCTCTGCGGCTGGCCGATGTAGCCGATGCGGTGGCAGATGCAGGGGTTCCTGCTGAACTCGCCGAACCCTTCTGGGCGATGGCGCGCGAGAACATCACCACTCTGGCGGATCTCAAAGGCTGGTGGGAGTTGTGCCGCGACGGGGCCGAGCCGCTGATCGCCGATGAGGACCGTGACTTTATCGCCGAGGCCGTCGCGCTGCTGCCCGAAGGCCCGTTCGATGGCGAGACATGGGGTGTCTGGACCAAAGCGGTGAAAGAGGCCACAGGCCGCAAGGGCAAGGGCCTGTTCATGCCGCTGCGCAAGGCGCTGACCGGGATGGAGCGGGGGCCTGAGATGGCCGCGCTCTTGCCGCTGCTGCAGGTGATCCGCGCGCGGGGGTGAACGCCGTAACCTCAGGGCCGACGACGTCTAGAACTTGAACGAGGCAGGCAGGTTGTCTGCCTCATTTTGTTGGTGCGGTTGGATTACCTTCACCGACGCGCGTTTCAGGCAGTCATCCACGAATGCGGTCTCGTCAGGTTTGAGCTGTTGGTGGCGTGGATATCTCGGCTCGGCCCTGTCATTCAGAACAGGCGCGCCCCAGCCGTCGGTTGTGGCAAAGAAACGGTCGACCCCACCCGGTCCGAATACACGCAGATACCCCTGCACGACGACATCAATGTAGCTGAGCAGCAATGGATGAAGATTGGTTGGCGCATTGTGCCGGTCTTTCGGCACGGCGTAGACCGCGATTTCAACTTCATGGGTCAGCGGATGCGTGACCGATTGCGTCGCGGGAATTCGGTCATAGGCCCATTCCCGCTCGTCCAGCGCGGTCCAGTCGTCTTTGGGCACATGGGCGATCATGCCTTCGATCTCGGAACTGGGATCGGGGATCGCGGTCAGAAAGGCAACCGGGCGCAGGTCGGTGTGCCGCCAGGCCCGCCGCCAGCCTTTCAGTTTTGCGGGCCGGGGGTCGGGGAAGTCGTGCGTCGCCAGGTTCACAAGGCTGCCATAGCCAAAGAAATAGGGGTCTGCCATGGGATGCGCGGTCCTTTGTGAGCGATTGATGTATGTCAAACCGCTTTTTAGTCGGACATGCAATAAGGTTGCATCTTGATTTTCGGGAGGTCCTCATGCGGATTACCAAACGAACGAATATTGCCGTGCGCCTGCTGATGTATTGTGCGGCCCATCCGGACCGGCTGGTGACGAAATCCGAGATCGCCGAAGTATGCAACATTTCGGAGAATCATCTTGCGCAGGTCATCAACCAACTGAGCCAGTTGGAGTTTCTGAGCACCCAGCGCGGACGCAATGGCGGCATGTCGCTGGCGCGCCCGGCGGATCAAATTCAGATCGGCGCAGTTTTTCGCCATGTGGAAGGATCGCTTCCCATCGCTGAATGCTTTGCGGATGCCGACAATACCTGCCCGTTGACCGATGCCTGCCGTCTGCGGCTGGCCCTGCAGGACGCTGCCGAGGTGTTTTATGCCTCGCTCGACGACATCACGCTGGACGCGCTGGTCTGCGACAATGATCCGCTGCTCAAAATCCTGCAGCCGGTCGCCTGTGTGCGCTGAGATCAGTCGCTGGCGCGCAGGATGCGGGCCGGACGGACGGACAATGGACGCAGGGCAAAGACAAGGCTTGCGCCCAGCGTGACGACGATTCCGGCCACGACGATGCCAAGCGCCGAGGGCCAGATGATCGAGAAACTGGTGTCGAAGATATAGGTGGCAACGGCCCACCCGCCCAGAATACCGGCAAAGAGTGCAACGCACCCGGCGGCGGCCCCCAGAAGGATGGCGCGCAGGGCAAAGCTGAGCAGGATGCGGCGTCGGTCGGCCCCCAGTGTTTTCAGAATCGCGGCCTCGTATCGGCGCGCGGGTTCGCCCGCAGCCGCCGCGCCGATCAGGACCAGAAACCCGGTCAGCAGTGACACGCCCGCCCCGTAAGAAGTGGCCGCCGCAATCCCGGCCAGCAGCCCCGAAACCCGGTCGATGGCATCCCGGACGCGGATGGCGGTGATGTTGGGATACTGCCCGGCCAGATCGCGCAGAATGGCGGCCTCGGCCTGTTCTTCGGCATAGACGGTGGCGATGAAGCTATGCGGGGCCCCGGCCAGTGCCGATGGGTTCATCGACATGATGAAACCCATGCCAGCGGTAGAAAAATCAACCTCGCGCAGCGAGGTCAGTTCAGCCGTGATATCGCGCCCCAGAATGTTGACGGTGAGCTGATCGCCCAGTTTCAGGCCCATTTCCTCGGCTTCTTCTGCAGCGAAGCTGACCTGTGGCGGGCCTGTGTAGCCCTCGGGCCACCAGTTGCCTGCGGTGATCCGGGTGTTCTCTGTCGGCAGGGCGGAATAGGTCACGCCGCGATCGCCTTCCAGCACCCAGTGGTCGCCTGCAACTTCGGCGGCGGGGCGGTCGTTGATCCGTGTGATGATGCCGCGCAGCATCGGGGCGCTTTCGATGCGACTGACAGCGGGGTCGGTTTCAAGCCGTTCGGTGAAACCCGGCATCTGGTCCTTTTGGATATCGACAAAGAAATAGGACGGGGCGATTTCAGGCAGATTGCCGGATATCGCATTGCGCAGGGTGCCGTCGATCTGCCCCACCGCCGCCAGCACCGACAGGCCGAGGCCAAGGGACAGGACAACCGAACCGGCCCCTTCGCGCGGGTCCGAGATGGCCGACAGCGCCCAGCGGAATGCAGGCCGTCCACGCGCCCAGGGTGCCCCGGACCGGGCAAACCGTCGGATTGCAAATGCGGATAGCGACAGCAGGATCAGCGCCCCGGCCAGCCCGCCGCTGGTCCAAAGGGTCAGTTGGGTCGAACCGCTGAACCATGCCGCCGAGGCAACGAGTAGAGCCAGACCAAATCCGGTTGCGATGACATAGGTCGCGCGCGGAATGGCGCTGGCCGAGGTCAGCGCGTCGCGGAACAGGGTGGCGGCGCGGACCTTCTCGGTTCTGGCCAGCGGCCAGAGGGTGAACAGGAAGGCGGTTAACACACCATAAAGCGCCGCCTCGGCCAAGGGTTGGGGGTAGAGTGAAAACACTGCCGGCACCGGCAGGCGGCTTTCGAGGATCGGGGCCAGAGCCAAAGGCGCCAACCCGCCCAGCAGCACGCCGATGACGATGCCGATGCCTGACAGGACGGCGATCTGGATCATGTAGGTCTGGAAAATCGTTGCCCGGTCCGCCCCCAATGTCCGCAGGGTGGCGATGGTCTCGGTCTTTTGGGTCAGGTAGGCGCGGACGGCGGCGGACACGCCGATGCCGCCAACCGCCAGACCGGACAGGCCGACCAGCACCAGAAACGCGCTGAGGCGGGTGACGAATTCGGTGATCCCCGGCGCGCCGTTGCGGGCGTCGGTCCAGCGCATGCCGGTGCCGTCAAACGCGGTGCTGGCCTGTGTGGACAGGGTGGCGAGTTCGGCATCGTCCGGCAGGTCCAACCTGTATTTGGTTGAAAACAGGGTGCCGGGGGCCAGCAGGCCCGAGGTTTGCAGGGCCTGCGTTCGCACCAGCGTACGGGGCCCGAGGGCGAACCCGTCTGCCGCGCCGTCCGGTTCCTGTGTCAAAGCGGCCATCAGGACAAAATCCTGCGTGCCAAGGGCAAACCTGTCGCCGATAGCAAGGCCCATGCGGTCGATCAGTAGCGGGTCCATGACTGCGCCGGGCAGGCCATCGGCTCCGGCAAGTGCCGCGGGCAACGGCATTTCGGGGTCCAACGTGACCGCTCCGATCAGCGGATAGGCGTCATCCACGGCCTTGACCTGTGTCAGCGCCCGTTCCGGCCCAGTGTCGCGGGGCGCGATGGCCATGGAGCGGAAATCCACCACCTCGGAAACCTGTTCAGCCGCGCCGTCCATCCATGCACGTTCTTCGGCACTGGCGAAGCGATAGGTGAACTCCATCTGCGCGTCGCCCCCCAGCAACGAGGCGCCTTCGCGGGTCAGGCCAGCCTGAATCGCATGCCGCACCGACCCTACAGCAGCGATGGCGGCGACGCCGAGGGCGAGACAGGCCAGAAAGATGCGAAACCCGCGCAAGCCGCCGCGCAGCTCGCGCCGGGCCAGCCTTCCGGCCAGTTTCAGGCTCATTCCGCCGCCTCGCTCTGGGTGTCTTCGGCAATGCGCCCGTCGCGCAAACGGACAACCCGGTCGCATCGTGCCGCCAGCGCGTGGCTGTGGGTGACCAGAACCAACGTGGCCCCATGCCTGTCGCGCAGCCCGAACAGCAGATCGACTATGGCCGTGCCGTTTGCCTCATCCAGGTTGCCTGTGGGCTCGTCCGCCAACAGGATCTGCGGACGCGGGGCCGAGGCGCGGGCCAGCGCAGTGCGCTGCTGCTCACCCCCCGACATCTGCGCCGGATAATGATCGCGCCGGTGCGACAGGCCAACGGCATCAAGCTCGGCCTCGGCGCGGGCAAAGGCATCCTTGTGACCGGCCAGTTCCAGCGGCGTGGCCACGTTTTCCAGCGCCGTCATGGTCGGGATCAGATGGAAATTCTGAAACACCACGCCCATCCGGTCGCGGCGAAAACGGGCCAGACTGTCTTCGTCCATGCCACTCAGGTCCTGACCCAGCGCGGTCACATTGCCGCCGGTGGCCTGCTCCAACCCGCCCATCAGCATCAGCAGCGAGGATTTTCCCGAACCCGACGGCCCGACCATCCCCAGCGTTTCGCCCTGCTGGACGGTCAGAGAAATGTCGCGCAGGATATTCACCCGCCCGGCATTGCCATCCAGCGACAATGCGGCATTTTGAAGGGTCAGGACAGGATGCGTCATGGGGCTTTCCGAAAGGGACCGGTCATTTGGGATATGGAGCAGTTACAGATTTGCGCAAGACTTTGATCCCGGGGCTGTTTGTATGCTGCGGTTTTGCGGCCACAGCCGAACCCGTGGTGATTGCCGCTTTGGGGGATTCGCTGACCCAGGGGTATGGGCTGGTTCAGGAGGACGGGTTTGTCCCCCAGCTTGAACGCTGGTTGCAGGCGCAGGGCGCAGAGGTTCGGCTGATCAATGCGGGCGTGTCCGGCGACACGACAGCGGGAGGCGCGGCGCGCGTGGGCTGGACGCTGACGCCAGAGGTGGATGGGATGATCGTGGCGCTGGGCGGCAATGACCTTTTGCGCGGAATCGACCCGGCGGTGTCCCGCGCCAATCTTGAAAAGATCCTGACCGCTGCCGAGGCGGGGGATGTTGCCGTCCTGCTGATTGGAATGCAGGCCCCCGGAAACTATGGCGTCGCATACAAGCAGGATTTCGACGCGATGTATCCGGAACTGGCGCAGGCGTATCAGACCCTGTTCGCGCCCGGTTTCTTTGACGGGCTGGCTGCGGAGGGCGATCCAAACGCCGCAGGTCAATTCATGCAACCCGACGGCATTCACCCCAACGCCGAAGGGGTTGCCCGGATTGTCGAGGCGCTGGGGCCTTATGTGCTGGACCTGACAACCGAAGCTGCAAAACGGGAGTAAGCTGTGCCGGGGCGTTTCTTTCTGACCCGACCTTTGTCCGAGATTGCCGAAACCCTCGGCACCCCCGACGTTGCCGCGCAGCCGCCGCGCCGGAACATTCAGCCGGGGCAGGAGGTGATGGTGCTGACCTCGGGCGGGTTGGTGCCGATGCGTTGGGGCATGATCCCGGTGGGTCGGGTTAACGCGCGCGGGCGGCCCGTGATGGAAACCATCATCAATGCCAGATCGGAAACCGTGTTTGACAAAACCGCGTTCGAGGGCGTGGGCCGCGCGGTGGTCCCCGTGGACGGCTGGTATGAATGGACAGGTGAGAAGCGCCGCAAAACCGCATGGCGCATTGCCTCGGCAGATGGCGCGCCTTTGTTCTTTGCCGCGATCACCGACAGGTGGCAGGCTCCGGGCGGTCTGACGGTTGATCAATTCGCGGCGGTCACCTGTGAGCCGAATGGCGATGTGAAACCGATCCATCATCGCATGGGCGTCTTGTTGGATCGGGATGGGGTGGATGTCTGGCTCACCGGGTCCGAGGATCAGGCAAAGGCCCTGGCCCAGCCGTGGCCGGACGGGCTGTTGCAGATCGAAGAAGCGACGGATGTGGATTGGACGGCGCCCTGAGCGGGTGCTTAGACAACCGTCACAACCGTTCCGATCGGAACCCTGTTATACAGATCAATGACGTGCTCGTTCAGCATGCGGATGCACCCGTTCGATGCGGCGCGCCCGATGGTCTGCGGTTGCGTGGTTCCGTGGATGCGGAAATAGGTATCGACCCCGTTCTGGAACAGATACAGCGCCCGCGCGCCCAGAGGGTTGTCGCCGCCGCCGGGCTGGACATAGTCGTTGTCCTTGAACTTGGCGTAGGCCACGGGATCACGCTCGATCATCTCTTCGGTTGGCCGCCAGGTGGGCCATTCCTTTTTGACATCGATTGTCGCGGTGCCGGTGAATTCCAGCCCCGCCTTACCAACGCCGCAGCCATAGCGGACCGCCTTGCGCGGCTCGGTCACGTAATACAGGTAGAACGAGCGTGGAACGACCAGAAGCTGGCCGGGGACAAACTGCTTTTTGATCCGCACAAATTGCGGCGTCGGGTCGTATTCGACGGCCTTCTTGGCGCTTGCGACTCCGGGCAGCAGGCTGGCTGCCGTTCCGGCCAGAAATACGCGGCGAGTGAACATTGCGAACCCCTTCAAAGGATCAAATAAATCTTAGCACTATTTCAAAATGATAGCTGATTTGGTCAATTGTAGGGCGAAAATAACTGAAAATTGATGTGTTCTGCGTGCCACTCTGACCATTGCCAGTGGCAGTGCGCAGGGCGCGTAAATGAAAAGGGTGAGAGAAACCCCTCACCCTTTCAGAAGCTTATGCAAGCTCGATATTGTCGGCGCTTTCGCGGCCATCGCGACCGGCGCGCAGTTCGTACGTGACTTTCTGGTTGTCAGCCAGACCGGTCAGGCCCGAGCGTTCAACGGCAGAGATGTGCACGAAGATGTCTTTGCCGCCCTCTTCGGGCGCGATGAAGCCGTAGCCTTTGGTGGTGTTGAACCATTTTACGGTGCCTGCGGGCATATCCGTTATCTCCTGTTTTGTGCTGCCCACGGGGATGCGGCAGCCTGGCGTCGTCGTCTGTATCGATAGACTGAGCGCCGTGAGAGGAGACAGCAGGTCGAAATAGAAAAACGTATGCCCTTTGGATATGGCATCGGCGAGGGCGTGTGGCAAGGGTGGATTGGGCGGAATTCACTTTGCTTTCAGGGCCCAACGGGCGTTTTGGTCGGAAATCCGCCGAGCAATTGGCATCTGGCCGCGTGGCCGTATTCGTAGGTTCGTCGCGATTTCCGCGTGGGCGGGGGCGAAATATCGGGTTGTTTGCACCCTGCGCCCGGCACCGCGGGATGCGATTCCGCCAGCGTCATGCGCCGGGGTTCAACGCCTGACGGCAGTTCCGGGCAAGCGTCCCGTTCAGCGCTTGCTCAAGCAGGCTGCCCGACGGAAGCTGGTCATAGGAGTTTGTTTCGGGGTTCCAGTACGGGCCGCACGCCTTGCGCACCATTGAGCCGAAGAAGTGGATGGATTCGCTGTGTTTCGGATAGGCGAGTGGAAACCCGATGGGATCGTGCGTGTTCTTTCGAAGTTTAGGAGCCCCGAACGGATAGTGGACCCGAGGGGGGATAAGGTCCGATTGCTGGTGATCCCGGGCCAGCAGGGTCAGCAAGATCGGGCCGAAAAAGTTCCGCGGAAGGTCGTCGGAGAAGAAATTCACCTGTCCCAACCTGTCAAACATGTCCCGTGCCGATTTGTTTTCGACACCGGTTTCCACATTGGTGTCCCAACTGTCACGGAATTGGATTGTGTCGGCGGAGGTCAGCGACAGGTAGTCGGCAATCAGATCCGAGGCCGGGTTCAGATACATGACGCCGTTCCACAGAAACCGGGTGCCATCCCGGAACGCGCGCCCAATCGTGATCAGGTTTTCCTCGAAAGTGACCGGCTTCAACAGATAGACATCGCAATCGATCCAGACCAGATTTTCCGCCTGCATCATCTTCAGCCGGAACAGATCGGAAAAGCGGGCTGTATGCGTTGAAAGTATGCGTTCCAAACCGTCTGTCAGGGCCAGAACCTGTGACGCGTGCCGCAGGGCGACCCCGTCCGGGACGCCCGCAACACACGGGTCGTAGGAATACAGGGTGATCGGTTGACCGGCCTGCACGAAGGACGACAGGCAGGCCTGTTCCAGCGGGCCGAGGGATGGACCAGACCAGAAAGTTCCGTAACCGTTATGGCCCATGACCCGGTCCCTTTTGGAGTGGCCGGCTATTCAGCCTGCGGACTTGCATTTATCTTGATCATCGCCACCCATCCCGCCAGGTGTCACCGCGCAAACTTCTTATGCTTCAACCGCTTGGGCTCCAGCGCGTCCGGTCCCAGACGGCGCTTTTTGTCCTCTTCATAATCCTCGAAGTTGCCCTCGAACCACTCCACATGGGCGTCGCCCTCGAAAGCCAGAATATGCGTGCAGATCCGGTCGAGGAAGAAGCGGTCGTGGCTGATGACTACGGCGCAGCCGGCGAAATCGACCAGCGCGTCTTCCAGTGCGCGCAGGGTTTCGACGTCGAGATCGTTTGTCGGTTCGTCGAGCAGCAGGACGTTGCCGCCCTCTTTCAGCAGACGCGCCATGTGGACGCGGTTGCGTTCACCGCCGGATAGCAGCGAGACCTTTTTCTGCTGGTCGCCGCCCTTGAAGTTGAAGGACGAGCAATAGGCGCGGGAATTGACCTGCGCGTCGCCCAGTTGGATGATCTCGGCCCCGCCGGTGATCGCCTCCCACACCGAGTCGTTGTCTTTCAGGTCGTCGCGTGACTGGTCGACATAGGACAGTTGCACGGTATCGCCCAGCGTGATCGAACCGCTGTCGGGCTGTTCCTGACCGGTGAGCATCTTGAACAGGGTTGATTTACCGGCGCCGTTGGGGCCGATGACGCCGACGATGCCGCCGGGGGGCAGGGCGAAATCCAGCCCTTCGATCAGTTGCTTGTCGCCCATGTGTTTCGACAGACCCTCGACCTCGATCACCTTGCCGCCAAGGCGCTGGCCCGAGGGGATGACGATCTGCGCGCGCGTGAGCTTTTCGCGTTCGGACTGCTCGGCCAGTTCGTTATAGGCGTTGATGCGGGCCTTGGATTTGGCCTGACGGGCTTTCTGACCCTGACGCATCCATTCCAGTTCGCGCTGCAGGGTTTTCTGCTTGGACTTGTCCTCGCGCGCTTCCTGCTCCAGCCGTTTGGCTTTCTGTTCCAGCCATGAGGAATAGTTGCCCTCGTACGGAATGCCGCGGCCACGGTCGAGTTCGAGGATCCAGCCGGTGATGTCATCCAGGAAATAACGGTCGTGGGTTACGATCAGGATGGTACCCTTGTAGTCGATCAGGTGCTGTTGCAGCCAGGCGATGGTCTCGGCGTCCAGGTGGTTCGTCGGTTCGTCCAGCAGCAGCATGTCGGGCGCTTCCAGCAACAGCTTGCAGAGCGCCACGCGGCGTTTCTCACCACCCGAGAGGTTGGCGATGTTGGCATCGTCCGGCGGGCAGCGCAGCGCCTCCATCGAGACGTCGATCTGGCTGTCGAGGTCCCAGAGGTTTTCCGCATCGATGGCGTCCTGCAGGGTGGTCATTTCCTCCATCAACTCGTCCGAGTAATTCTCGGCGATCTCCATGGCGATCTCGTTGAAGCGGTCGACCTTGGCCTTTTTCGCGGCCACGCCCAGCATGACGTTTTCACGGACAGTCAGAGATTCATCCAGTTGCGGTTCCTGTGGCAGATAGCCGACCTTGGCGCCCTCGGCCGCCCAAGCCTCACCGCTGAAATCGGTGTCGAGGCCCGCCATGATCTTCATAAGCGTCGATTTACCCGCGCCGTTGACGCCGACAACACCGATTTTCACGCCGGGCAGAAAGCTCAGGTGGATGTTTTCAAAGCACTTCTTGCCACCGGGATAGGTCTTGGAGACACCCTGCATGTGGTAGACATATTGATAGGCGGCCATGTCGCGTCCTCTGGGTCGGGGAAATTGGGTTGGGCGGTGTGATAGCGGATGCGGTTGGTGGGGGCAATGTGTTTGGCAGCGCTGAATAATAGTGTGCGATGCTAATGTTGTAAGTTATCGTGAAGGGGTTTCATCAATGTCCTATTGGAGTTGACGTATTTGTTAGTCTCAGCTGATTTTCTAGGTTCCTTAGTTGATCTGGCCGTAGCCGCTTTGGCCATTTTCGCGACATTTCGAATAGCCAGGTTCTGGTCGAATGTTGTGCGTGCGCGCTCCCAAATTTTTAACGAGCCTGTTTCGCCAGCGGACCATATTCGTATTCCTATTCCGGCTTCGAGGAGCAATAGCAGCCCGCAAGATGTTGAATTTCGGAAGTACTGGTTCGGTGCTTTTAGAAGGATGTTGCTAGAGGTAACGATCTCTTGGGGCATGATTTATTTTTTGCAAATTAACTAGGTAACTGAATGCACCTGAAGAACTTGATTTCCGGTTGGGCGCAACCGGGTCGTGTCGATTGGATCGGCGTGCGACCAGATCGGCGCGCAGAGATTCAGGATGTGAAGACTGTTTTAATTTCTGCCGACGGCCTAGAAGGTGACCGCGCCCGCGCGGGCAAGCGGGCGGTGACCTTGATCCAGCAGGAGCATCTGGCGGCGATTGGCTCTTATCTCGGGCAGGGGCCGGTGGCACCCGACATTCTGCGGAGAAATCTGGTGGTGTCGGGGATCAATCTGGCGGCGCTCAAAGGGCGTGAGATGCAGGTGGGTGAGGCCATCCTGCGCTTGACCGTGATCTGCGCGCCCTGCAGCCGGATGGAGGAGGCGCTGGGCAAAGGGGGCTATTCCGCCGTGCGGGGACATGGCGGGTGGTGTGCCGAGGTGGTGCAGCCCGGGCAGGTCCGGCTGGGGGACAAGGTGCAGCCGGTTGATTGACAAGCGGCCTCAGTTCTGAACATCAGCGAAGGATGGAGCGGTACGGGATTCCATATGCGCGCCCCGGGCAGGTCGTGGGGCTGTTCGGCGGGTCTTTTGATCCGCCGCACAAGGGCCATGTGCATGTGACGCTTGAGGCGATGAAGGCGTTCGGGCTGGATCGGGTGTGGTGGCTGGTCTCGCCGGGCAATCCGTTGAAGGACCGCGGGCCCGCCCCGCTGGCGCAGCGGATGGAGGCGGCGCGGGCGGTGATGCAGCACCCGAAGGTCGAGGTCACGGATATCGAGGCGCTGACGGGGACGCGGGCGACGGCGGACACGCTGGCGGCTTTGCAGCGGCTTTACCCCGAGGTTCGGTTTGTCTGGCTGATGGGGGCGGATAATCTGGCGCAGTTTCACAAGTGGAAGGACTGGCGGCGGATCATGGACAGCGTGCCGGTGGGCGTTGTGGCGCGTCCGGGGGACCGGATTTCGGCCCGGATGTCGCCGGCGGCGCGGGTTTACGCGCGGTACCGCATCGACGGGCAGGCGCGGCAGTTGCTGGGCCGTGCGCAGGCCCCGGCGTGGTGTTTCGTGAACGTGCCGATGGTCGACGTCAGCTCAACGGATCTTCGCAATCGCGGCATCTGGGCAGATGGGGTGTTGCCGGAATAGCCACACCGGTCGCATAATCTCACGCGATGGTTGTTAGATTTTAGTCTCTGGGATTTTAATTGGCGCATGGTTGATCGTATTTCGCGTCGTTTGTTTCTGGCGGGATTGGGGGCTGCTGTTGTCCCCGGCACGGCATTGGCCGGTGCGCCGCTGGAATCCCTGCGCCCACGCCTGCGCGGCAAGCAGGTCAGCGGGGCAGAAAGGTTCATTCGGGCCGCAGGGCTGAAAGGCGACGTAGTGTTCGCCGTGGCCGATGTGGAAACCGGCACAGAGCTTGAGGTGTTCGGCGGCGAGGCAGGCCTGCCGCCCGCCAGCGTCGCCAAGGCGCTGACGGCGCTTTATGCGCTGGACGTTCTGGGGCCGGAGCATCGATTTGAAACCAGGCTGATGGCCGATGGGCCGATCGAGAATGGCATCCTGAAGGGCGACCTGATCCTTGTGGGCGGGGGCGATCCTTTGCTGGACACGGACGCGCTGGCCAGCATGGCCGCCAATCTGCGTGAGGCCGGGATTATCGAGGTGCGCGGCGCCTTCAAAGTCTATTCGGGTGCGCTGCCTTACGTGTTCAGCATCGACCCCGGGCAGCCCGATCATGTCGGCTACAGCCCGGCGATCAGCGGCATTTCCCTGAATTTCAACCGGGTGCATTTCGAATGGAAGCGCGATGGCACAAAGTATGACGTGACCATGGATGCGCGCAGCGCCAAATACAGGCCCAGTGTTGATATGGCGGCCATGCAGATCGAGGCCCGCCGCCTGCCGATCTACACCTACCAACCCAGTGCGCGGCAGGACCGTTGGACCGTGGCCAAGGCAGCCTTGGGCAATGGCGGCGCACGCTGGCTGCCGGTGCGCAAGCCGGCGCTTTACACGGGGGATGTGTTCCGCACCCTGGCACGGGCGAACGGGATCGTTCTGGGTCGGGTTCAGGTGACGCGCGAGGCTCCGCAGGGCACGGTTCTGGTGGTGCATCAGAGTGACCCGTTGAAGAGCATTCTGAAGGGCATGCTGAAGTATTCGACCAATATCACCGCCGAGATGGTTGGCCTTGCAGCGTCAAAGGCGCGCGGGGCAGAACCGCAGAATCTGCAGGACTCCGCCGCCGAGATGAACCGGTGGGCCGCCGAGACCTATGGCGCGAACCGGATTGCGATGGTGGATCATTCGGGGTTGGGGGATGCCTCGCGCATGGTGCCGGGCGATCTGGTGTCGGCGCTGGTGGCGGCGCGAAAGACGGGTGCGTTGCGCCCCTTGTTGAAGTCGTTTGCGTTGACCGACAAGCAGGGGCGCACGGTTCGGGATCATCCGATCAAGGTCAACGCCAAGACGGGAACCCTGAATTTCGTGTCGGGCCTTGGCGGGTTTCTGACAACCGCCGATGGGTCGGAATTGGCCTTTGCCATCTTCACCGCAGATGTAGACCACCGCGCGACGATCCCTCGGGAGCATCGCGAGCGTCCGGAAGGCGCGCGCAACTGGAACCGGCGGTCGCGCAAGCTGCAGCGCGCGTTGATCGAACGCTGGGGTGCGCTTTACGGCAGTTAAGGCGGATCAGACCACGTGACGCGCACGGGCCCCACGCTCGATGGCGGCGGCGTGCAGGCGGTCGATGTTCAGCTCGTAGCGGATTTCTTCCAGCAGGCGCAGTTCGGTCTCGGCCAGTGACCCGTCGGCGGCAGCCACGTCGCAGGCCAGCGCATAGGCGGTTTCGTGAAGACGTTCGGGCAGGTTGTCGCGGATCAGGCCGAACAGTGCATCCAGCCCGTCTTCCTGCTCGAACAGGTCGAACACGATCTGCGAGACTCGGCGGGTGCGGTCGATATCGTAACCGGCAAAAACGGGCAACATATTCACCGCGCCTTCGATCTTGACCAGTTCGGCGGTGCGGATGTTTTCGTCCGAAGCCGAGACCGCGACCATGATGGCCACAAGACAATCCTGGGGGGACATGGGGTGGGGCACTTGCTCGGTCATCGTGTGGTCCTTGATAAGGGTGTTCGAGGACGGAAGATATGAGGCAGAGCGGGCAGGTTCAACACATTGTTTTTTGGCGCATGTGCGCGAAACCATCCGCCATTCCAAAGGAAACACGCCTCGGCTCATTGACTCATGCTGCACTGGCACAATAGGAGGGGTCGGTCGATTGCACAGGGCAACCGGCAGTTTTTTCGGATGGAGCTGATAGTCAAATGTCTGACCTGCGTGAAACCGCGATGACGTCCAAGGCCTGGCCTTTTGAAGAGGCGCGGCGGGTGCTCAAACGCTACAGACAGGCGCCGCCGGAAAAGGGGTATGTGCTGTTTCAGACCGGCTATGGCCCCTCGGGACTGCCGCATATCGGCACGTTTGGCGAGGTCGCGCGGACCTCGATGGTGCGGCATGCGTTCGAACAGATCAGTGACATTCCGACCAGGCTGATTTGTTTCTCGGACGATATGGATGGGTTCCGCAAGGTTCCGACCAATGTGCCGATGCAGGAAGAGCTAAAGCAGGACCTGCATCTGCCGCTGACCAAGGTGCGTGATCCGTTCGGTACGCATGAGGGCTTTGCGCAGCACAACAATGCGATGCTGTGCGAATTTCTGGACAGTTTCGGGTTTGAGTACGAGTTTGCCTCGGCCACCGATTATTACACCAGCGGGCGGTTCGACGAGATGCTGCTGACCGCGTTGGAGCGGTTCGACAAGATTCAGGAGATCATGCTGCCGACGCTGGGCCCCGAGCGGCGTGAGACCTATTCGTGCTTTCTGCCGGTCAGCCCGAAAACGGGCCATGTCCTGCAGGTGCCGACGCTGGAGCGGAACGTCGCCAAGGGGACGATCGTGTATCAGGAACCCGATGGCGAGAAGGTCGAGATTCCGGTCACGGGCGGCAACGTCAAGATGCAGTGGAAGCCGGACTGGGCGATGCGCTGGGCCGCGCTGGGCGTGGATTATGAAATGTCGGGCAAGGACCTGATCGACTCGGTCACGCAATCGTCCAAGATCTGCCGGGCGCTGGGCAAACAGCCGCCCGAGGCGCTGAGTTATGAGCTGTTCAACGATGAGCAGGGGCAGAAGATTTCCAAGTCGAAGGGCAATGGCCTGTCGATGGAGGAATGGCTGACCTATGCCGCGCCCGAAAGCCTGTCGTATTTCATGTATCAGAAGCCCAAAACGGCGAAGCGGCTGTATTTTGATGTCATCCCCAAGGCGGTGGATGAATATCATCAGCAGTTGCGCGCCTATCCGGGTCAGGAATTGAAAGCGCAGTTGAACAACCCGGTTTGGCACATCCATGGCGGGGACGTGCCGGAATCGACGCTGATGGTGCCCTTTGCGATGCTGCTGAACCTCGCGTCGGTCTCGGGGGCCGAAGACAAAGAGGCGCTGTGGGGCTTTGTCCGCCGCTATGCGCCCGAGGCCACTGCGGAATCGCATCCCGATCTGGATCAGGCGGCCGGGTTTGCGGTGCGGTACTTCAACGATTTCGTGAAGCCCACCCGCCAGCACCGCGCGCCGACCGATCAGGAACGTGAAGCGCTGGAGGCGCTGAAAGCCGCGCTTGCGGCCTATGACGGGCCCATCGAGGATGAGGCGCTGCAATCGGTGGTCTATTCCATCGGGCGCGAGCGGTTCGATCCGATGCGGGGCTGGTTCACCGCGTTGTACGAGGTGCTGCTGGGGGCCTCGCAAGGGCCTCGCTTTGGCGGGTTCATCGCGCTTTATGGCGTGCCCGAAACCATCGCCCTGATCGACAAGGCGCTGGCCGGAGAGTTGGTCTGATTTGACCTGAACCCGCGTGGGGCTACCCTTGCAACAGGAGGTGGCCCCATGCGTCGTGTTTTGCTTGCCCTGTCCCTGAGCGCCGGACTGGCCTCGGGCGCGTTTGCCCAGAGCGCCGAGATCGAGGCCAATATCTCGGCCCAGATACAGGCGTTCAAGGCGGATGATTTCGCCACCGCCTTTACCTTTGCCAGCCCCAATATCCAGCGGTTGTTCGGGAACCCCGAAAACTTCGGCACGATGGTGCGCAATGGCTACCCGATGGTCTGGCGACCTGCGGATGTGCAGTTTCTGGAACTGCGCGAGGTGGCCGGTTCGCTGTGGCAGAAGGTGATGGTCGTGGATGGTGATGGCCGGGTGCACATTCTGGATTATCAGATGGTGCAACAGGAAAACGGCTGGAAGATCAACGGTGTGCAGTTGCTGGGGAACTCGGACCCGGCGGCGTGATGCAACACCGCCGTGACGGTGCTGTGAGCGGCGGTTAACCCCCTTTCGATACTCAGACTTTCGCGTTCGGGCTGGACCTGAACACGGGGTTTGAACGTGCCGCAGACAAGGGCGGCGCGATTGGGAAAGGGATTTTCATGAACAAGGCAATCACCGACGGCATCGTGTTCATGCCGCCTGTTTTCGCGAATGGTCTGGGGGTCTGGTCTGCGGGTGATGGCACGCCCGGGTCGCCGACCTATGACGGATCGGGCACCGGGGCCTTTGTGCCTGCGGATGCGGATTTTGGCGGCTGTCTTGAGATTCTTAAGGTCAGTACGACGCAGAAGCTGCGGTATATGGGGCAGACGCCCATGTTCCCCGGCTGCTATCTGCAGATCAAAGCGCGGGTCAAGGCGATCAGCGGACCGCTGCCGCAGGTGCGTATTGCCGCGTGGGCCGGTGGGGCCGGGGATGCGCATGTGGCGGGCGTGATCGAGCAGGGGCAGGCCACCCAGCTTTCCGGCTATGGCACCGTGCACGAGATCACGGCAATCGTGGGTTCCGGGCGGCGTCCGGGGGTGGATATGCCCTGGGGTGTTGCGGCGTTGTATGGACATTTCGGGTTGGATATCGAGGGCGCGAACGGGGCTTTGGTGCGCGTCGATGATATCGAGATAACGGATGTCACCGGCGTGTTCCTGCGCGAGATGATCAGCGTTGTGGATGTGCGCGATTTCGGCGCGGTTGGGGATGGCGTCACGGATGATTCCGCCGCGTTCGAGGCGGCGGATCAGGCGGCAGGTGGCCGCCGGGTTTACGTTCCGCAAGGCACCTATCATCTGGCCGAGAACACCAGCATGGCCGCCGAGATGGATTTCGAGGGCACGGTGACAATGCCCGACGACAAGATGCTGCTGCTGACCGGGGACTTTGACCTTGCGGCCTATATCGCGGCCTTGGGCGATGAAGAACTGGCGTTCAAAAAGGCGTTTCAGGCGCTGCTGAACAACTCGGACCATGAATCGCTGGATCTGGGTGGGCGCAAAATCTCGGTTACCGCTCCGATCGATATGGCGGCCGCGGTGCCGAACAAAACGGGCTTTTCGACGCGCCGGGTGATCCGCAATGGTCAGTTTGATGTCAAATCCAGTTCGGCCTGGGATACCGAGACCTTCACCTCGGTCGCGAGCTATGATCCGTCGGATTCCAAGCGGCTGACGAATGTGGTGAATGTGGCGAATATCCCCGTGGGGGCACTGGTGCAGGGCAGTGGCGTCGGGCGTGAAATCTATGTGCGGTCCAAGGATGTGGCCGCTGGTGAGATCACGCTGAACGCGCCGATTTACGATGCGTCGGGAACCCAGACTTTCACCTTTGTGTCGTTCAAATATCTGCTGGATTTCAGCGGCTTCGGCACGCTGCGCAAGTTCGGGATGGAGCAGATCGAGTTTCAGTGCAACGGGCGCTGCAGCGCGATTCGGCTGGCCCCGTCGGGTAGCACGTTCTCGGTGTCGGATTGTTTCATCAGCCGCCCGCTGGACCGTGGCATCACCTCGATCGGGACAGGCTGCAAGGGCATGCTGATCGACAATTGCCAGTTCCTGTCTTCCGAGGAATCCTTTGACGTCACCGACCGCAAATCGATTGCGCTGAACACCAGTTCGAACGATGTGAAGCTACGGCACAACCGGGCTGTACGCTTCAAGCATTTTGCGGTGCTGGGCGGCGACAACAACATGGTTCTGGGCAACCACTTCTTTCAGGGCGACAGCATTCCGCAGGGTGTCCGGACGGCTGGCCTGATCATGATCGGGACCTATAACAGCTCGACCATGGCCGAGAACTACGTGGACAACTGCTTTATTCAATGGACGAATGAACGCGACGCGAATCCCACATATGTCTCGGGCTATTCGTTCAGCGCGATGAGCATCACGGATAATATCTTTAATTCCAGCGAAGCGCCGCCATGGTTCAGCTATATCGTCATCCGCCCGCATGGTCCGGGGCATTTCCTGAACGGGCTGGCGGTGACCGGCAACAAGTTCCGGGCCAGCAGCAGCGATATTCAGCGGGCCGAACGGGTCGACACCACTTTTGCCGATCTGAACAAAGACCGGCATGTGAATGTCACCTTCCAAAACAACACCTATCACGGCGTCAACAACAAGGCCCAAAACCCGCTGCGTTTGCGTTATTCGCAAAACAGTGCAGCCTCGGCCTGGGCGGTCTGGTCGAGCGGGCAGTTGCCTTTCGATGGCAAGGCGCGCAGTTGCGATGCGGTAACGGCCCTGGGGCCGCTGCGAAATACCTTCGGGTCCTTTCGCTATTTAGCGCCCTACGTCGAGCTTGAGCACGGCGTCAACGGCAACGGTCTGTTGCTGCGCTGGCCAGAGAGCGTCAGGGGTGAAGTATCGGTCCTGATGCGGATGGAACGTTGAATTGCCCGGGTGGCTGTTTGGAAACACGCGGCCACCCAATGCGCGATCTTTGTGAAACCGCGTTGAAAAGCAAAGGAAAGGGGCGACGTTTGAAATTCCTGTGCTAGGCTTGACCCAGTCAAAGGAGAAGCCAGATGCCCACGATTTCCAAAAGCGCCAGCATCCAGACTGTCATCACCACGTTCGAGATGTCACCGGGGACATGTCAGGATTTGCTGGAGGCGCTGACCGATGCGTATGCCGAATTCATCTCGAAGCAGCCCGGCTTCATATCGGCTGGGCTGCACGTGAACGACGCCCAGACCCGGATCGCCAATTATTCGCAGTGGGAACGGCGCGAGGATTTTCTGGCCATGCTGCGCTCGACCGAAATGCGCGACCGCAATCGCAAGATCAACGAATTGTGCAGAAGTTTCGAGCCGGTCATGTATGACGTGGCAGAAACCTTTGACGTTTCCTGACCTGAATCAAGGCCACGGTGCAAAACCCGCTTCACTCTGAGGAAGTACTGCGGAGGCTTGCACCATGTATCACAACATTCTTGTCCCGATTTCCTTTGATCCCGAGAGGGATACCTCTGGCCCGCTGAAACTGGCCCGGATGCTGGGGACCCCCGACGCGCAGGTGACGTTGCTGCATGTGGTTGAACATATCCCGAACTACGTGATTTCATACATGCCCGCCGAGTATCTGAGTGAAGCGCGTAAAGCGATTCAGGCCGAGCTTGATGATCTGGCGGCCAATCTGCCCAATGCGAAAGGGCTAGTGATCGAAGGTCATTCGGGCCGCTCCATTCTGGATTGGGCCGAGGCGAACGGGCCGGATCTGATCATTATGGCCTCGCACAGACCCGGGATGCAGGACCTGTTGCTGGGGTCCACGGCCTCCCATGTTGTGCGCCATGCCAATTGTGCGGTGCACGTTGTGCGGTGAGGGTCAGAAATCCGAGGCGGCAAGACGATAGGCCTTGCCGAAACCGCCGTTCAAAACCCCGTCCTGAATGTCGAACCGGGCGAAGACAAAATCCGCGAAGTCGATATAGAGCTTCGATTTGGGGCGCAGGTTCAGAAATCTGGCGCGCAAGTCCTCATGATCTGACGTGCCCCGCGCCACCTTGCGGGCAATGGCGTGCAGTGTCAGCCGGGGATGCGTCAGGGGATCGCCCGTGTCCTGTGGCTCGCCAATCAGCAAGGCACAAGACGGGTTTGCCTGCAGCGCCCGCGAGTGATCGGAAAGGTCCGAAATCAGCGTTATGGGGTGGCCGCGCTCATCCGCGGCCAGCGCAATCCGCGATACCGAAGGGCCGGCCACATCCGGGCGCAGAACGGCGAGCGCGGCGAAACGGGCCCCCGCAATCAGGTCCCGCGCCTGGGCGCGTGCGGCGGTATCTGTTGGCCTGTAAGGGTCGTCTTTGGTCACGGCATTCGGTCCGTCAGGGTTTCTTGATGATACCGGTATGGCACACCCGCTGCTGGTAAATCTGATTTTTTCAGACTTGCCTCGGCTTTGCCATATACGTCGCCTAAAACGAGATCATGTTGCTTGGAAAACCCGCCGGGAGTGAGGGCGATCCGCCGCCCTCAAGACGTCAGCGCCGTGCCGAGGCGGTGCGGCGGCAGGCGCTGTCGCCGGTGCGGATACTCACGATGGTTCTTGCGTTGCCGCTGACCACCGCGGTGATTGGCGTTGGTGTCTACATGCGGGTGTCGGATTACGAGCGCAATGAAGCGGTTGTTCATCTGATCGCACTGGCCGGATGCGACGCGGCCGAGGCCCTGGGGCTGGGCCCGTTCCGCAGGGGCCAGCCGGGATATCACAAGCACAACGATCCTGACAGGGATGGTCTGGCGTGTGAGAAATATGCGCCTGCCCTGGCCACTCACTCGGCCCCGCAACGGGGTGAGGGGGCAAAGGCAAGGATGGTCGGCAACGCCAAATTTGTGCGGCCCTGAACCCAACCGCCTTTTGGTTGATCCAAGGCAGCGGGAAAACCGCTAAGCCTGTGAAGCTGAGGGAATTGCCCTGAACGTGTTAATCTGCGCGCGGTGGGGGCCGTTTTGGTGCCGCCAATGGGCAATTTCGCCCTGAAACGGAGAAAACACATGTTTGCACGCGTTACTCAATACAAAATGAAACCCGGCACACGCGAGGCGGCCACGGCGAAGATGAATGCCCTGAAGGCCGACATTCTGGGGATGCCGGGCATGCATTGCTTTACAAATGTTATGAACGAAGATGGCAGCGGCTATGTGATCTCGGTGGTCGAAAGCGAAGAAACCTCGGACGCCAACGCGCCCAAGGTGGCTGAACTGTGGGGACAGTTTGCCGAGTATCTGGAAGGCCCGCCGTCGCCAGTGGGTTATGACGTGATCGCGCATTGGCACAACGCATAGGCATCGCGACGGGGGACCGAAATCTTGAAAAGATTTCGGTTTCGCTTTCTTTTCAAGAAAGCGATGCTCGGCTCACGTGAGCCATTGCACCGGAACACGGTTGCAGAAAATGACGATCTGTCCGGAATTTTCGGCCACCTGATAGCCGCGGCGGTGGATTTCGGTCATGAACCGCTCCATCCCGGCAAAGCGTTCGATATCCCGGGCCTTGCGGCGGATGACGCCGCCCTGTTGAACGGATTTGGACGCAAACAGGTCTTTCAGCCAGACCTCGGGCGAGAGCGGAGAGTTTCGGTTTTCCATGACCGCAGCATTGGGCCGTTAGGGTTAAGGCCGCGTTAACCTGCGCGCCCGGTTTGGCGGTTGCCTTGCACGGGTCCGACCGCCAGTATCGCCACCATGACCCGCGATGAATTCAACACGTTCTGTTCCGGCCTCAAGGCCACCTCGCACGTGGTGCAATGGGGCAATGCGGATGTGTGGAAAGTGGGCGGCAAGGTGTTTGCGATCTGCGGCTGGAATGACGGGCGCGATGCATTCACCTTCAAGGCCACCGATCTGGCCTATGAGGTTCTGAGCGACGAACCCGGCATCCGCCCAGCGCCTTATCTGGCCTCGCGCGGGATGAAATGGCTTCAGGTCTATGAAGAGCGCGGGATGAGCGACGCCTCGCTGCGCGAGCATATCGTGACCTCTTACGAGATGGTCGTGGCCAAGCTGACCAGGAAGATGCGGGCCGAGTTGGGCGTCTAACCCTTCATCGCCTGCAGCAGTTCCAGCAACTGCTTGCGGTCATCGTCATCCGTGTAGTCGCCGGTGGCCAGACGCTCGGCAATGCGCAGGCGCAGACGTTCCTGTTGGGTGCGGACCTCTTCCCCTGCGGTCTCAGCCAGGGTTTTCATGATCGCCGCCACCGCCTGCTGGCGCTTGGTGGTGGGGTTGGCGATGTAATCCACAAGGCTCTGCTGCCCGGAATCGAGGATGTTTTCGGCCAGATCGCGCAGCTGCTCGCCATTGGGCAGCAGCGGGGCCGGGGCATCCTCGGGCGGCAGGATTTCGGGTACGCTGCGCGGGGTTTCGGCCAGAGCATTTGCGCCGTCCACAAAGGCCTCGGTAATCATCCGAGTGATCTTGATCGCGCGCGGGTCCTTGAACAGGGCTGAGGCGATGGCCACACCGTAATCCGTATAGACCCACGGATTGACCCGCCGCCCGCCGCGGCCCTTGGGTTTTGAAATCACATTCTGTGATATCAAATCGGCGACCTCGGCATCGGTCAGCTGAAAGCGGTAACCCTCGAACAGGTCCTTGTTGCGCGAGACCGCCTGATTGAAGGCGCTGACGGATTTTCCATAGAACTGCGCCAGATCCTCGGCCAGCACCACGCGGGTGCCGCGCACCCGGTGAATGGCGCTTTGGACCTCATGCGGGCTGGGCAGGGTGTTGGGGTTCGTCATGGCAACCGTTTGGAATCACAATTTGTGATTTCAAACGTGGAGGAGGGTGGGATGGGGTGCAAGAGTGGAGTGAGGGGTTTTACGCGGTTCGCTCACGTAGTGGGCGAACCGCGACGTAGTGGGGATGGGGCGCAACGATTAGGAGTCAAGGTAAGGCGTAGCCAAAACCCAAAGAATACTTCCCAATAAGTGTCGCTTTTGCATTTCGATAAAGTTACCGGCTGCTATTACTTTGCAGAGTTACGCTGCCTGATCTCGCTTGCCCAGAGCGGAATCAGGATCACGGGACCAGCATGCCAAGAAGTATGCAATGTCATTTGCTTGATGCTGGCTTAGAATCCGACCAGAGACGTCAACGTCTTTCGCGCCGTATTCAAGGACAATAGCGTATTGTGTGACTGCGCGTTTCTGCGCATCATGCTTGTTGATGGCATATGAAACTTCACCTTTGTAGGTGAAAGACGTATCCGGTGTGACATATTTCACTCCTCGGATATCTTCTCGATTGTAGATCCCGAAATGGCATCTAAGTTCATCTTCAGTAAGAACGATCCTGTTTACGGAACGGCTCGTATTCTTTCTGATCTTCTCCAGTCCAATGTGCTTAAGAACATGATACCCTAAAACAACAGACAGCCCCGAGACTGCACCTGTTACAAGCGAATTTGTATCGTTCGAGACATAGACGAGAAGCACAAAACCAACGAAGTATGCCGGGATAAAAGCAATCCTAACCAAAAACGACGTGAAACCAACTGAGCGCGCCGGGACGAAAGTTATAATGCACTGATCGCCTTCAGTTTTTGTGGTGAATGATTTTTCCGCTTCAATTCGCTTTGGCATGAAGGTTGTGCTCCGATAGATTTGCACAGCCCAGAGACGATTTATGTGGTCGTAGGTCAAGGCAATTCGTTAGCCAAAAAACTAAAATCGCCTTTTTGCCACACGTCAATTTTTCCAACAAATTGAACTAGCTATAGATCACAGCCTAATGACGATCTACCGCTTCCTTCTCTTCACATTCCCACCCCGCTGCCCCGGCCTCCCAGCCGTTGACCGACCACGCGACCTAACCGCATCCTCGGACGCTTTCTCGACCGCCCACTGCCGCGCCATCGGGTCGTCGGCCACCGCCAGATCAACCGCTTCCAGACGTTTGATCTCATCGCGGATGTTGGCGGCCTCTTCGAATTCCAGGTTCTCGGCGGCTTTGCGCATTTGCTCGCGCAGGCCGTCCAGATGGGCCTCGAGGTTCGCGCCGTGCATCGGTTTGTCGATGGTGGCGGTGACGCGGTTCATGTCGACGTCGCCTTCGTAGAGACCGGCCAGAACGTCCTCGACATTCTTTTTCACCGTCTCGGGGGTGATGCCGTGTTCCTCATTATAGGCAAGCTGTTTGGCGCGGCGGCGGTTGGTCTCGTTCAGGGCGCGCTCCATGCTGCCGGTGATCTTGTCGGCATACATGATCACGCGACCATCGGCGTTGCGCGCGGCGCGGCCGATGGTCTGGATCAGCGAGGTTTCCGAACGCAGGAACCCCTCTTTATCCGCGTCCAGAATGGCGACCAGCCCGCATTCGGGGATATCCAAGCCTTCGCGCAGCAGGTTGATGCCGACCAGCACGTCGAAGGCCCCCAGCCGCAGATCACGCAGGATTTCGATGCGTTCCAGCGTGTCGATGTCCGAGTGCATGTAGCGGACTTTTATACCCTGTTCGTGCAGGTATTCGGTCAGATCCTCGGCCATGCGTTTGGTCAGCGTCGTGACCAGCGTGCGGAAGCCGTTGGCGGCGACTTTGCGCACCTCGTCCAGCAAGTCGTCCACCTGCATGGAGACGGGTCGGATTTCGACCTCGGGGTCCAGCAGGCCGGTGGGGCGGATCACCTGTTCGGTGAAGACGCCGCCGGTTTGCTCGATCTCCCACTTCGCAGGGGTGGCCGAGACAAAAACGGATTGCGGGCGCATGGCGTCCCATTCCTCGAACTTCAAAGGCCGGTTGTCCATGCACGACGGCAGGCGGAAACCGTGTTCGGCCAGCGTGAACTTGCGCCGATAGTCGCCCCGGTACATGCCGCCGATCTGCGGGACCGAGACGTGGGATTCGTCGGCAAAGACGATGGCGTTGTCGGGGATAAACTCGAACAGGGTCGGGGGCGGCTCGCCCGGCGCGCGGCCTGTCAGATAGCGCGAGTAATTCTCGATCCCGTTGCAGACACCGGTGGCCTCAAGCATTTCCAGATCGAAATTGGTGCGCTGTTCCAGACGTTGGGCTTCCAGCAATTTACCCTCGCCGACCAGTTGATCCAGCCGGATGCGCAGTTCCTTTTTGATCCCGATGATCGCCTGCTGCATCGTCGGTTTCGGCGTCACGTAATGCGAGTTTGCGTAGACCCGGATATGCTCCATCGTGTCGGTTTTCTCACCGGTCAGCGGATCGAATTCGGTGATCTGTTCCAGTTCCTCGCCGAAGAAAGACAGCTTCCAGGCGCGATCCTCCAGGTGGGCGGGCCAGATTTCCAAACTGTCGCCCCGCACCCGGAACGAGCCCCGTTGAAACGCCTGATCGTTGCGGCGGTATTGCTGGGCCACCAGATCGGCCATTACTTGCCGCTGGTCATACTCTTTGCCGGTCTTCAGGTCCTGCGTCATCGCCCCATAGGTCTCGACCGAGCCGATGCCATAGATGCAGGATACCGAGGCGACGATGATTACATCGTCCCGTTCCAGCAGCGCGCGGGTGGCCGAGTGGCGCATCCGGTCGATCTGTTCGTTGATCTGCGATTCTTTTTCTATGTAGGTATCGCTGCGCGGTACATAGGCCTCGGGCTGGTAGTAGTCGTAGTAGGATACGAAATATTCCACCGAGTTTTCGGGGAAGAAGCCTTTGAACTCACCATATAACTGCGCCGCCAGCGTCTTGTTGGGCGCAAGGATAATCGCGGGGCGCTGGGTTTCCTCGATCACCTTGGCCATGGTGAAAGTCTTGCCCGTCCCGGTCGCGCCCAGCAGCACCTGATCACGTTCGCCGTCATTCACGCCGCCTGCCAGTTCCTCAATCGCGGTTGGCTGGTCGCCTGCCGGGTTGAATTCGGTATGCATCACGAACTGCTTGCCGCCTTCCAGTTTCAAGCGGGCGCGCACGTCGTCGGCTGTCAGTTGCGTCTTGTCGGAATGGGCGTAGGGCATGGGCAGGCTCCGGGGTCAGGCCCTTACACTTGTTCTTATTTTGTCCATCTGCAAGGCCTTATGCAGGCTGTATCTGCGTATTCGCCGGAACTTTCGCGGCGGGCATGGATATCGAGGCTGCGCTTGTGGTGACTCATTCCTGCTGTCCTGTGTTTACGCCGCGCCCGGTCTAGCGCACCCTGGTGACAATTTCTGGCATCAATGCGCCGCGACAATTGTCATCTTGTCCCCACGCGCGCTCTGACGCATAAACAAGCTCAGTCAAGTGAGTACGGAGAGGCGACATGCGCGCACGGATTTACCAGCCTTCGCGAAACGCGATGACCTCGGGCATGGCCAAGACCCGCAAGTGGGTTCTGGAATACGCCCCCGCATCGGCGCGTGAAGTTGATCCGCTGATGGGCTGGACCTCGTCCAATGACACACAGACCCAGGTGCGGTTGAAATTCGATACCCGGGAAGAGGCGCTGGATTACGCCAAGGACAACGGTATCGACGCGCAGGTTGTCGCGCCGCACAAGCGCAAGCCGAATGTGCGCGCAGGTGGTTACGGTGAGAATTTCGCCACCAACCGGCGTGGCCCCTGGACTCATTGATCGAGTCGCACTGAATGATCGAAATCCGTGAGGCTGATCCGGGCAGCGCGAACATTCGCCCCATCATCGAAGCCCATCTTGCCCATAGCTGGGAGGCGACGCCGCAAACGTCCAACCACACGCTGGACGTGGACTCCCTGCGTGAACCCGGAATGCGGTTCTGGGCGCTGTTTGAAGACGATGTTCCCCTTGGCTGCGGCGCGCTTAAGGCCTTGCCTGATGGCACGGCCGAGGTGAAATCGGTGCACATCCTGTCGGCGGCGCGTGGGCGCGGGCTGGCGCGGGTGATGATGGCCTATCTGGCCGATCTGGCGCAGGCCGAGGGCATCCGGGCGCTGGTTCTGGAAACCGGCGCGGCGCATCTGTCCGAATATGACGCGGCGCGCAGGCTGTATGAATCGCTGGGCTATTCCTATTGCGGCCCGATCAATGGCTACACTCCGGACCCAAACAGCGCCTTCATGCGCTTGGCCCTTGAACCTGCTGGCTAAAAGCCGCAAGAAGGGCGCAGCGGTCCCTTAGCTCAACTGGATAGAGCAGCTGACTTCTAATCAGCAGGTTGAGGGTTCGAGTCCTTCAGGGATCGCCATTTCGTGACATTTTGCGGATTTAATAAAACTGACACATTTCAGACATGGGACGCGCGTAGCAAACAAGGGCGGCGCGCCTTGAGGGGGTTAGCGATTTATTTGAGGGGGTACGAGTTTGGTGCGTCGCGCCTTTGCTCCCCGGAGGACGAACGGGGTTGTGACCATCAGAGATGGCGCGATCACATGTTCACGCATCAGAGAAAATAAGCGCCTTGTTTCATGCCCCGTGCAGCACCGGGTTAAGCGGGTGTTTTTTGGTTTCCGCGCCCAAAGATCCCATGTGACGTTCCAGAACATCGACCTCATGTGAATTGAGGGTGATGAGCGAAAGCGCCGGTGCCCGGAAAAAAATATTGCAACCGGTTGCAAAGATGAGCATTGTGCAGGCACGCTAGATTCGGGAGTTTGGCATGCTGAGGGTTGGACTGCTTGGTGCCGGTCGTATTGGGCGCGTTCACGCGCAGGCGATTGTTGCGCATCCGCAAAGCAGGCTGTGTTCGGTATCCGACGCTGTCGAGGACGCAGCCGCCAGCCTGGCCCGGGACCATGGGGCGCAAGTGGGTAGCTCGGATCAGATCATCAACGATCCCGATATTGACGCAGTTCTGATCGCAACCCCGACAGACACGCATTCCGATCTGATCGAGGCCGCCGCGCACGCGGGCAAAGCGGTCCTGTGCGAGAAGCCCGTTGATCTTGATTTGCAGCGTGCGTTGGCGTGTCAGGCGGCGGTGGCCGCGCACAAGCAACCCGTGATGGTCGGGTTCAACCGCCGGTTTGATCCCGGTTTCTCGGCGATCAAGGCCGCCTCGGATGCGGGCGAGATCGGCAAGACCGAGATGCTGGCGATCACCTCGTTCGATCCCGCGCCGCCGCCGGTGAGTTATGTCAAAGTGTCCGGCGGGCTGTTTCGCGACATGATGATCCACGATTTTGATATGGCGAATTTTCTGATGGGCGAACTGCCGGTGACAGTCTCGGCTGTGGGAACCTCGGTCGTTGATCCTGAAATCGGGGCCGCCGGAGACGTGGATACGGCGGTTGCGACGATGACTTATGCGGACGGCCGGATCGCGGTGATCAAAAACTCGCGCCGGGCGGCCTATGGCTATGACCAAAGGGTTGAAATGCTGGGCTCTAAGGGCCTGTTGCAGGCGCAGAACGTGCTGGAAAACACCGTTGTCAAATCGACGGCGGATGGTGTTACGGGGGCCAAACCCACGTATTTTTTCCTGGAACGATACATGCCTGCCTACAGGGCGGAATGGGCGGCTTTTGTCGACGCCACCCTGTCCGGCGCGGCGGTTCCGGTGACGCTTGAGGATGGTGTTGCGGCCCTTGCGATGGCCGAGGCCGCAACCCACTCGGCGCAGTCGGGTGTGCCCGTGCAGATGGCTGAAATTTTGAAACCGGTTGCAAAATGAGCGGAATTCTTCAAACTGAACCCAGCTCCGCTCTGGATCGGGGCAGCAGAGATTCGGCAGTGCCGGATGATTGGGGCTGAGGCCTCAACCAAAAGACAAACTGTTCTAATGGGAGGAATGGAAATGAAAAACTTCATGAAAGGCGCACTTGCTGCTGGCGCGCTGGCTTTGGCTACGCCTGCTTTCGCGCAGGAAATCGTGGTCGTGTCGCATGGCCAGGCCAATGATGCGTTCTGGAACGTCGTCAAGAACGGCGTTGAACAAGCCGGCAAGGATGTTGGCGTTAACGTGGAATACCGTGCGCCAGAAACCTTCGACATGGTGGCCATGTCGCAACTGATTGATGCGGCTGTGAATCAGGAACCGGACGGGCTGATCGTTTCGATCCCCGATGCCGACGCGCTTGGCCCGTCAATCGAGCGTGCCGTTGCGGCGGGAATTCCGGTGATCTCGATCAACTCAGGCGCAGAAGTTGCGAAGGAGCTTGGTGCCCTGTTGCATGTCGGGCAGGATGAGTTTGATGCAGGTAAGGCCGCGGGCGCGCAACTGGCATCCATGGGTGGTACCAACGCAATCTGCGTGAACCACGAAGTTGGCAACGTTTCGCTTGACCTGCGTTGCGAAGGTTTCGCGGAAGGCTTCGGAGGAAAAGTCACCGTGTTGCCGACATCGAATGATCCGTCCGAGATCGAATCGAAAGTGTCTGCAGCTCTGGCGGCCGACGAGGCTGTCGATACGGTCATGGCGCTGGGTGCCAGCTCGGCTGGAGAGCCAACAGTGGAAGCCGTCAAAGGGTCGGGCCGGGACGTGAACGTGGCATCGTTCGACCTTTCGGCCAACTTCCTGCAGTCCATCGTCGACGGTGATGCAGCCTTTGCAATCGACCAGCAGCAGTATCTGCAGGGCTACCTGGCGGTGAACTTCATGGGTCTGCATGCCAAATACGGCCTGATGCCCGGTGGTAACGTGCCCTCGGGTCCGAACCTGATCACCCAGGACAAGGCGGGCCAGGTGATCGAACTGTCCTCGCAGGGCATCCGCTGATCAACACTGCAAACTGAATCAAGCGGGGCGGCGCAGCGGCGCCGTTCCCACCCAAGTGGGAGGAAACGATGAGTGACTCGGCGCAGTTTTCAGGGGACGAAAGGTTAAAGAAAGAACCTTTCCTGACCAAGCTCATGAAACGACCCGAACTGGGTGCAATGGCTGGTGTCGTCCTGGTGGTTATCTTCTTCGCCATGACGGCGGATGAGTCGATGTTTACCCTGGCGGGGGTCATGAACTTCATGACGCCGGCGGCGCAGCTGGGCATTCTGGCCATCGGCGCGGCCTTGTTGATGATCGGTGGCGAGTTCGACTTGTCCATCGGCTCCATGGTTGCCTTTGCGGGCCTGTTCTTTGGCGTTTGCGTAGTGACCTGGCAATTGCCGCTTGTCATCGCCATCCCCATGACATTCGTTTTTGCGGCCTGTGTGGGCGCGATCAACGGCAATATCGTGATCCGATCCGGTCTGCCGTCCTTTATCGTGACACTGGCCTTCCTATTTATTCTGCGCGGTCTGTCTCTGGTCGGTCTGAAGGCCGCAACCGGCGGGTCGACGCAGTTGCGCGGCGTCCGTGACGCGGTTGAAAACGACTGGCTGGCCCCGTTCTTTTCGGGCGAGGCCTTTGGCAGCCTGTTTGCCTGGCTCGCCGCCAACGGAATGATCGACACGTTCAAAAGCGGCGCGCCCAAAGTGCCCGGTGTTCCGGTCGAGATTTTGTGGTTTATCCTGCTGGCGCTGGCGGCAACCTATGTGCTGCTGCGGACACCTGCGGGGAACTGGATATTCGCCGCAGGCGGCGACAGCACGGCGGCATCGAACTCGGGTGTGCCGGTGAGCAGGATCAAGGTGTCGCTGTTCATGCTGACAGCCTGCTGCGCAGCGCTTGTGGCCATCATCACCGTCATAGACGCCGGTTCAACGGATGCGCGCCGCGGCTTCCAGAAGGAGTTCGAGGCGATCATCGCAGCGGTGATCGGAGGGTGCCTGCTTACGGGCGGCTACGGCTCGGCCATCGGGGCGTTCTTTGGCTCGATCATCTTTGGCATGGTTGTCATCGGCCTGACCTATACCGACTTTGATCAGGACTGGTTCCAGGTCTTCCTTGGCGCGATGCTGCTGATCGCCGTTCTGTTCAACAATGCGATCCGTAAACGCGTAACCGGGGAGCGCTGATATGACCGACGATACCAAGTTCCATCATGGCGATGCTGCCGGTGATCAGGCACCCATCGTTCAGATGCAAGACATCGAAAAGCACTTTGGCAATATCATCGCGCTCGCTGGGGTCAGCTTTGACGTCAAGCCGGGTGAATGCCATTGCCTGCTGGGCGACAACGGCGCGGGTAAGTCTACCTTTATCAAGACCATGTCCGGGGTGCACAAACCCACCAAGGGCGAGATCCTGTTTGAAGGCAAGCCGCTGCATTTCGACACGCCGCGCGATGCAATGGAAGCGGGCATTGCAACCGTCTTCCAGGATCTGGCGATGATCCCGCTGATGAGCGTGACGCGCAACTTCTTCATGGGGCGTGAACCGACCAAGGGCAAAGGCCTGCTGAAACGGTTCGATGTCGAACAGGCCAATCAAGTCTGCATGGAAGAGATGCGCAAGATGGGCATCAACCTGCGCGGGCCGGATCAGGCTGTCGGCACTCTGTCAGGTGGTGAGCGTCAGACCGTCGCGATTGCCCGCGCCGTGTATTTCGGTGCCAAGATCCTGATCCTGGACGAACCTACTTCGGCTCTCGGTGTGCGTCAGACTTCTAATGTTCTGGCCACTATCGACCGGGTGCGCAGCCAAGGCGTCGGTGTTGTTTTCATCAGCCACAACGTGCGCCATGCCCTTGCGGTGGGTGACCGTTTTACCGTTCTGAACCGTGGCAAAACGCTGGGCACGGCCAAACGCGGTGAAATCACACCCGAAGAGCTGCAGGACCTGATGGCAGGTGGTCAGGAAATGGCCGAACTGGAAGGTTCGCTGGGCGGTACGATTTAAACATCTCAAAATTCGGGTGCCCCCAAAAGGGGGCATCCTTCGGGTGGTCGCATCTGACGCCACTCTGTTTTTAGGCTCAGAAAAAGGCCTGACACCTTCGCAAATGAGAAAACCCGCGGACCGCTCAAGGCGGCTCCGAGTCGAAAGGGATCATGATGAGCAAAACAGTCCGACTGACGGCGGCGCAGGCGCTGGTGCGCTATCTTGGGGCGCAGATGAACGAGGCCGGAGAGCCCTTTATCGCCGGTGTCTGGGCCATTTTCGGCCACGGCAACGTTGCCGGGCTGGGTGAGGCGCTGCATGCGGTGAAAGACAGCCTGCCCACCTATCGCGGCCATAACGAACAGACCATGGCCCATTGCGCGATTGCCTATGCCAAGCAGATGCGGCGCACGCGGGCGATGGCGGTAACCTCCTCGATCGGGCCGGGGGCGACCAATATGGTTACGGCGGCGGCGCTGGCGCATGTGAACCGCCTGCCGGTTCTGTTGCTGCCCGGCGATGTCTTTGCCACGCGGGGGCCCGACCCGGTTCTGCAGCAGACCGAGGATTTCAGCGACGGCACCATCAGCGCCAACGACTGCTTCCGCCCGGTCAGCCGTTATTTCGACCGCATCACCCGGCCCGAACATCTGCTGACCGCCTTGCCGCGCGCCTTCCGCACCATGACCGACCCGGCCGATTGCGGACCGGTGACTTTGGCCTTCTGTCAGGATGTGCAGGCCGAAGCCTATGACTATCCCGAACGCTTCTTTGAGCCGCGCGTCTGGTATCAGCGCCGCCTCCGTCCGGATGAGGGCGAACTGGCCCGCGCAGTTGCCGCGATCAAGGCGGCCAAACGGCCCGTCATCGTGGCCGGGGGCGGCGTGCATTACTCGGGCGCGACGGATGCGTTGCAGAGTTTTGCCGAAACCCACAACATCCCGGTGACCGAGACACAGGCGGGCAAATCCGCGCTGGCCTGGGATCATCCGCTGAACCTCGGCCCCGTTGGCGTGACCGGCGGTGAGCCTGCCAATGCCATCTGTGCCGAGGCCGATCTGGTGCTGGGGGTCGGCACGCGGCTGCAGGATTTCACCACCGGAAGCTGGGGTCTGTTCTCGAACCCTGAACGTGAGATGCTTTGCCTCAACACCTCGGCCTATGACGCCGAAAAGCACGGGGCGATGCCGTTGCAGGCGGATGCGCGGGTGGGTTTGGAAGCGTTGGCTGAAGGGCTGCAGGGCTATCGGGCCGATCCGGTTTCCGACACGCTCAAATCCGACTGGTTCGGCAAGGTCGATACTCTCACGAATGCCCCCGGTGACGGCAACGCCCTGCCCACCGACATGCAGGTGGTGGGCGCGGTTCAGCGCGCCTCGCACAACGATACGGTCGTGATGTGCGCGGCGGGGACGATGCCGGGCGAATTGCACAAGCTGTGGAAAGCGCCGCGCCCCGGCGCCTATCACATGGAATACGGTTTCAGCTGCATGGGGTACGAGATCGCAGGCGCTATGGGCATCAAGATGGCCGAGCCCGACCGCGACGTGATCTGCTTTACCGGTGACGGTACTTATATGATGGCGAACTCGGAAATGGCGACGGCGGCGATGATGGGCGTGTCCTTCACCGTCGTCATCACTGACAACCGCGGCTTTGGCTGCATCAACCGGCTGCAGATGGGCACTGGCGGGGCCGAGTTTAACAACCTGCTGGACCATGCTGTGCACGAAAACCCGTCAGCCATCGATTTTGCGGCGCACGCGGCGGCGATGGGCGCAACCTCGGTCAAGGTCTCATCGATTGCTGAACTGGAGGACGCGCTGGCGAAACGGTCTGACATCAAGGGTCCTTACGTGGTGGTGATCGACACCGATCCCTACCCCTCGACCGAATATGGCGGCACATGGTGGGAGGTCGCGGTTCCCGAGGTCAGCATCCGCCCGGAAGTGAACGAAAAACGTGCGGCCTATGAGGTTGCGATCAAGGAAAGAAACGCGAAATGAGCGTGAAAATCGGAATCTCTCCGATCGCCTGGCAGAATGACGACCTGCCGGACCTGACTGCGGATTTCACCATGGAGCAGGCGCTGAAAGAGGCGCGCGAGATCGGCTATACAGGCGTCGAACGCGGCCAGCGGATGCCGGGAGACACCGAAGGGCTGCGCGCCTATCTGGACGCGAACGACATTGCGCTTTGCGGTGGCTGGTGTTCCGGTGCGTCGCTGGTCAACGATTTCGCAACGGAACGCGGGGCCGTGCGCGCGCAGGTCGAGCAGTTCGTGGCGCTGAACAGCCCGTGCATCGTCTATGCCGAATGTTCCAACACAGTGCAGGGCCAGATCGGCACCCCTGTAAACCACCGCCCGAAACTGTCGAAAGACGAGGTTCAGGCTTACGCGGCCCGGATCACAGAGCTTGCGAAATGGATGGCCGATCAGGGCATGCCAATGGCCTATCACCACCACATGGGCACGATCATCGAAAGCGAGGATGAGGTGAACTGGCTGATGGATGGGTCAGGCCCCGAGGTGAACCTGTGCTTTGATACCGGCCATCTGCTGTTTGGCGGCGGCGACGTGATGGCGACTCTGGATCGCTGGGGCGACCGGGTGCACCACGTGCATTTCAAGGATATTCGCCCTCATGTGGTGCAGGCGACGCGCGAAAAGGACCACAGTTTTCTGGACGCGGTTGTCGGCGGGGCCTTCACCGTTCCAAGCGACGGGTGCATCGATTTCCGGTCAGTGGCGACTGCGCTCAAGGCGATGGACTATGACGGCTGGATCGTGGTCGAGGCCGAGCAGGACCCGGCCAAGGCACCGCCTTATGAGTATTCCAAGATGGGCTATGATCACATTGTCGAGGTCTGCACCGCAGCAGGGCTGGAGATCACGACTTAGGTCACGGATGCCGATGAAACTGTAAGGAAGCCTGTGATGCAGCAACAAGACCCCGGATATGTCGGTTTCTTCGACCGCGCCTCTTGCGATCTGGATGGCTTCAAGGCGCTGACCTCTCAGGTGCTTTCGCCTGCGGCGGTTCCGCATGCGGCATCGGTCGAAAAGAATGTGCCGATCTATGACATGAACGTGCTGCGCCCCATGCTGGCGCAGGCAGGCCAACGCAGGGCCGTGCTGGCGGAATGGGCCTGGGTGCTTGGCAAGTCGGCGGGTGTGATCGTTTTGCGGGGCGCATATGCGGACACCTCGGTGATTGACCGCGCGTCCATGGTCTTTCGCCAGATCATCGAAGAAGAACGCCAGAGCGGCGCGGGCGAAGGCGATCACTTTGCGGCCTCGGGCGCGAATGACCGGATCTGGAACGCGCTGCAAAAACAGTGCCTGCGCGACCCCAAAGGGTTTGCGCTTTACTTTGCGAATACCTCAATCGCGGCTGTGTGTGAAGCATGGCTGGGGCCGAATTACCAAATGACGGCGCAGATCAATCAGGTGCGGCCGGGCGGCAAGGCCCAGCAGGCGCATCGTGACTATCATCTGGGGTTTCAAAGCGCCGACAGCGCGGCGCGGTATCCGGCCCACGCGCATCTGGTGACGGCTTCGCTGACCTTGCAGGGCGCAGTGGCCCATTGCGATATGCCGGTGGAAAGTGGCCCGACCAAGCTGTTGCCATTCTCGCAGCTCTACCCGCCGGGCTATCTGGCGTTCCACGATCCGGCGCATCAGGATCATTTCGAACAGGCCTGTATCCAACTGCCGCTGTCCAAGGGCGATGCCGTTTTCTTCAACCCCGCCCTGTTCCACGCGGCGGGCGAAAACAGCAGCGCGGACATACACAGAATGGCGAACCTGCTGCAAATCTCCTCCGCCTTCGGCCGCGCGATGGAAGCTGTGGACCGCCGCGCAATGTCGCAAGCCGTTTTCCCGGCGCTGGTTGCGTTGAAACAACGGGGCCAACTGACCGCGACCGAACTGGATGCCGCCATCGTTGCAACGGCCGAAGGGTACCCGTTCCCGACCAATCTGGACACTGACCCCCCAACCGGGGGCAATGCGCCGGAAAGCCAGGCCGATATTCTGCGGCGGGCGGTTCGTGACGGGTGGGCCGAGGCGGAACTGGAAAAGGCCCTTGCGGCCCTGCAAACACGGCAAGCTGCCTGAGACCATCCGGCGAAGGCATCAAGGAGACTAAAATGGCAGACCTGCTCAGAAAACCCTTTGGAACGCACGGCAAAGTCCACGACATCACGCCTGCCAGCGCCGGGTGGCGCTATGTCGGGTTCGGCTTGCACCATCTGCGCGCCGGGGACCGGGTGGCCGAGGCCACGGGCGAGCGCGAGGTCATTCTGGTCATGGTGGAAGGCAAGGCGCAGATCACCGGCGCGGGGCAGGACTGGGGCGTGCTGGGCGACCGGATGAACGTGTTCGAAAAGACACCGCCGCACTGCCTGTACCTGCCGAACGGGTCCGAGTGGGAGGCGGTGGCCGAAACCGATTGCGTGATCGCCGTTTGCTCGGCACCGGGCATGGGCGGGTATCCGGCGCGGCGGATCGGCCCCGACGGGATCACCCTGACCGAACGCGGCAAAGGTGTGAACACGCGGCACATCAACAACATCGCGATGGAGAATGAGGATTACGCCGATAGCCTGCTGGTGACCGAGGTCTTCACCCCGAACGGCCACTGGTCGTCCTACCCCAGCCATCGCCATGACGAGGATGACTACCCAAGGATCACCTATCTGGAGGAAACCTATTACCACCGTCTCAACCCGGCCAACGGGTTCGGCATTCAACGGGTCTATACCGATGACGGAACTTTGGACCAGACGATGGCCGTATCCGATGGCGACGTCGTGCTGGTTCCGCGCGGCCATCACCCCTGCGGCGCGCCCTATGGGTTCGAGATGTACTATCTGAACGTCATGGCCGGCCCTCTGCGGAAATGGCGGTTTGTTCCGGCGCCCGAGGTTGAATGGATTATGGAGCGCGATGCATGACCCCGAGCTTTGCCACCTATCCCAGCCTGAACGGCAAGACCGTTTTCATAACCGGCGGCGCTGGGGGCATCGGCGCGGAAACCGTGCGCGCCTTCGCAGGGCAAGGGGCCAAGGTCGGATTTCTGGACATCAACGCAGACGCCGGGCAGGCGTTGCTTGCGGAACTGGGCGGGGATCATGCGTTCGCCCAATGCGACCTGCGCGATATCGAAGCGCTGCGTATCGCGCTGGCCGATCTGGTTGGCCAACTCGGCGCAGCACATGTTCTGGTCAACAACGCGGCCCATGATGACCGGCACGACTGGCGTGAGCTCACGCCAGACTATTGGGACGAGCGCATGGCGACGAATATCCGTCATATGTTCTTTACGATCCAATCGGTCGCGCCCGCGATGATCGAACGCGGCGGCGGGGCCATCGTCAACCTCGGTTCGAATTCGTGGTGGGAGGCGGGCGCAGGTTTCCCGGCCTACGCCACCGCCAAATCTGCCGTTCATGGCCTGACCCGCACCATGGCACGCGAGTTGGGAGATCACAGAATCCGCGTAAACACCGTGGTGCCCGGATGGATCATGACCGAGCGTCAGAAAGACCTGTGGGTCACGCCCGAGGGGCTGGCCAAGCAGGTCGACCGCCAATGTCTGCCCGATCCGATTGATCCGGTCTATGTGGCGCGGATGGTGGTGTTTCTGGCCTCGGACGACGCCGCCATGTGCAGTGCCGGCAACTTCATGGTCGAGGGCGGTTCGATCTAGGCCTTTTCGCTATCTCTGCGGCGGAGCCCCGAAGGCGCGGATCACAACCCGTGCGGCGGCTTCGACCGGGTCCTGCGTTTCTTTCAGGATGGTCACGCGGTCAAACCGGCTGGGGTCGCGGTTCACCGCGTCGCGCAGGGCGTGGCCGAAGGCCATGCGCAGTTCGGTACCGATGTTGAACTTACAGATCGAGGTCTGACGCGACAGCCGGCTGCGCTGGTCCACCGGCACGCCCGAGCCGCCATGGATCACCAGCGGCACATCGGTCATGGCGTCGATTTCGGCGATGCGCGCCTCGTCCAGACCGCCTTCCTTGTCCTGCTGCAAATGAACGTTGCCGACCGAGATTGCCATTGCGTCCACGCCGCTTTCGCGCGCGAATTGCGCGGCTTCGGACGGGTCGGTGCCGTTCGACCCTTCGCCGCCGGAATAGCCGACAAAGCCGATCTCGCCCTCGCAGGATATCCCCGCGGCGTGGGCCATGTCCGCAATGGCGGCGGTTTCGTCGATATTCTGCTGCAACGGCTTTCGCGATCCGTCGAACATCAGCGAGGTGAAGCCGCTGTCCAGCGCAATCCTGCACTCCTCAAACGTGTACCCATGATCCAGATGCGCCACGACCGGGACCGAGGCACCCTCGGCCAGATGGCGGAACATCTTGCCCAGAATGGGCAGCGGCGTGTGTTCGCGGCAGCTTGGCCCGGCCTGCAGGATCAGCGGAGCGTTTTCCGCCTCGGCCGCGGCCACATAGGCGCGCATATCCTCCCACCCCAGCGTGACCAGACCGCCGACGGCGTATCCCTGTTCATAGGCCGGAGTCAGGACATCTTTCAGCGTAACAAGGGTCATTTGAACTTGGCGATCATGTCTTTGATGCCCGGGATCGTCTCGATCTGATAGGCATGGGTGGGTTGGAAATACTGCACCAGCGAGCGCTGGCTCAGACCGCCGAGAATGGTGAAATAATACATCTCGTACCCCGGCAGCACGCAGCAGGGGTGATAGCCCGTGTCGATGCAGATCGTCGAGCCGTCGACGATGTGATAGGCATCGCCCGGCTCGTTATCCGCGCGCTGCAGCATCTGCAGGCCCGAGCCCCAGTTGGGCTTGAAGCGGAAATTATAGGTCTCGTCATGCCGGGACTCGTCGGGCAGACGGTTGGTGTCGTGCTTGTGGCTGGGAAAGCCCGACCAGCCGCCCTGACCGACGGTGAACAGCTCGCTGACCAGCAGGCGGCCCACCTTGTCGTGCTGTTTCTGGCCGAGGATGTGCTTGATCTTGCGGTGGGTCTTGGTGTCGTCGCTGCCATATTGCACAAGGTCATGTTCGCGCACGTCGAACGGATCCAGCACCTTGTCGTATTTGGCCCCGGCGACGAACACCTCGGCCTCGTCCGAGACGCAGACCATCTGCGCTTTGGCGCCGACGGGTACATAGACCCCTTCGGGTTCCCCATCCCAGACATCCTCGCCCCGGTTGCCCAGATTGGGAAAGGGCACGCCTTCGACATCCACATCGACGCTGCCGGTTGCGGGGACGATGCAGGTCTCGTATCCCGGCACCTGGTATTCAAACGCCTCGCCCTTCTTCAACTTGACGATGTTGAAGTAATTCAGGGGTACAGTGGGATCGTCGGCATCGACGATGGGTTTGTTCTGATTGTCATAGGGTGCGATATGCATGGGCCTCTCCTATGTCGTCGGGCCGGGATGATTGGCAAGGAACGCGTCCAGTTCCGGGGTTGTAGGCATGGCTCCGGCGCAACCGGGCTTGGACACCACGATCGACGCACAGGCCGAGCCGCGCATCACCGCATCCGTCAGCGAATGTCCCGCCGCGACCGAGGCCAACAAGCCCGCCATGAAACTGTCACCGGCGCCGTTGGGTTTGACCGCGGTGACGGGGTAGATGCCGGTGCGGATTTCCTGACCATCCGCCAGAGTGACCGCGCCTTTCTCACCCATCTTGTAGATGACAATCCGGCCGGGTTTCTCCGCCAGCTCTTTGGCCTTGGCAAATCCCTTGTCGATGCCACCGGCCATGAAGCCGAACTCTTCATCATTGCCGACGATCAGGTCGCTGGCTTCCCCGGCGCGGGAAAGCACGTCGGCGGCCACCTCGGGCGAGGGCCAGCTATAGGGGCGGTAGTCGATGTCGAAGATGATCGGCAGCCCGGCCTTGCGCGCATGGTCAAAGGCCCGGAACGTGGCGCTGCGCGACGGTTCAGCGGCAAAAACAGTTCCGGCCGAGATCACCGCAGAAAATGCCGAGAAGTCGATGCCATCCATATCCTCTTCCGTGACCTGAAAATCCACCGCGCCATTGCGATATATGACGTTCTGGAAATCCTCGATACAGCTTTCATAGACCGCCAACGAAACCCGGTATTCGCCCCCAACCACGCGGATAAAAGTCGTGTCCACGCCGTAATGCGCCAGCCGGTTCAGGCAAAACCGCCCCACCGCGTCGTCTGAGACCGAGGTGATCAGCGATGTCTGACTGCCTAATTTCACCAGCCCGGCGCAGATATTGGCGGAGGATCCGCCCAGATCGGCGCGAAAGGTTTCGGCATGTTCGCTTTTGACGCCTATGGGATTGGCAAACATGTCCATCCCCGCGCGCCCGAACACGGCGAACCGGTTTCCTTTGATACCGTCCATCAAGGCGCTCACGTCTTATCCTCCGGCGAAATGGGATCGGCAAAGTTTGGACCTTGCGTTGAATCGATTCACACGATACTGATTTTGCAACCGGTTGCAAATGATATGTTCGGAGCCGTGACAGATGCCTGAAATCGGAATTGGAATCGTGGGTGGCGGCTATATGGGCAAGGCGCACTCGGTCGCGATGGCGGCGGTGGGCGCGGTGTTCAACACGGCGCTGCGGCCCCGGCTTGAGATGATCTGCGCTTCGACCCCCGAAAGCGCCGAGCGCTACCGGGCCGCTTACGGATTTCAGCGCGCCACCGAGGATTGGCAAGTGCTGGTCAACGACCCGAAAGTCGAAGCCGTTGTGATCGCCTCGCCCCAGTCCACTCACCGCCTAATTGCCGAGGCTGCGCTTGCCCTGGGCAAGCCGGTGCTGTGTGAAAAACCGCTGGGATCGTCGCTGGAGGACGGGCAGGCGATGGTGGCCGCAGCCGAGGCGGCCGGGATCACCAACATGGTCGGGTTCAACTATGTCCGAACCCCGGCCACTCAATACGCCCGCAAACTGATTGAAGACGGCGACATCGGCGACATCACCTGGTTTCGCGGCGAGCATACCGAGGATTTCTACGCCGACCCGCAAGCCCCGGCCACATGGCGCACCACCGGGATGCCGAACGGCACGATGGGGGACCTTGCACCGCATATGATCAACGGCGCGCTGGCCCTGATCGGACCCATTGCCGAGGTCATGGCCGAGGTCGAAACCGTTCACCACACCCGCCCCGGCGGCACCGTCACCAATGATGACCATGCGCAAATCATGTGCCGGTTTCAGAACGGGGCTATGGGCAATATCTATGTCAGCCGTATCTCGACTGGGCGCAAGATGGGCTATGCCTACGAAATCTCGGGTACAAAAGGCGCGTTCCGGTTTGATCAGGAGGATCAGAACGCCCTCTGGTATTACCGTCATGACGGGCCGGAAGCCACCCGGGGCTTCACCAAGATCCTGACCGGTCCGGCCCACCCGGATTACGAGCCGTTCTGTCAGGGCCCGGGCCACGGCACCGGTTATCAGGACCAGATCATCATCGAGGCCAAGGATTTCCTGCAGGCCATTCATACCGGCGAAGCGATCTGGCCGACCTTCCGCGACGGGCACGAGGTCAACCGCGTGGTGGCGGCGGCGCTGGCGTCCTCGGACCAGCGGCGATGGAAAAACATCAGCGATTTCTGATCGCAGGACCTGCACATTCTGAAGAGAGACGAAGACCATGGCAAAGCTGAGATGGGGCATGATCGGGGGTGGGGAAGGCAGCCAGATCGGGCCCGCCCACAGATTGGGCGCGCAAGCCGACGGGCTGTTTGATTTCGCCGCCGGGGCGTTGGATCACCGGCCCGAGCAGGGCCGCGAATACGCCCAGCGGCTGGGCATCGCCGCCGACCGCGCCTATGGCGACTGGCAAGAAATGCTGGCCGGGGAAAAGGACCGCGACGACCGCATCGATCTGGTGACGATCGCCACCCCGAACGCCACCCATTTCGAAATCTCCAAAGCGTTCCTTGAGGCCGGGTTCAATGTGCTGTGCGAAAAGCCGATGACCATGACTGTCGAAGAAGGGGAAGAGATCGTTCGCGTCGCCGAAAAATCGGGCAAAATCTGCGCGGTGAACTATTGCTATTCGGCCTATCCGATGGTGCGCCAGGCCCGCGCGATGGTGCGGGCGGGCGAGATTGGCAAGGTGCGTCTGGTCGTGACCAATTTCAGCCACGGCCACCACGGCGATGCAACGGACGCAGACAACCCGCGCGTGCGCTGGCGTTATGATCCCGCAATGGCGGGTGTGTCCGGCCAGTTCGCCGATTGCGGTATCCACGCTTTGCACATGGCCAGCTTTGTTTGCGATGATGAGGTCAAATCCCTGTCCGCCGACCTCGCCTCGACCATCCCCAGCCGCGAGCTGGAGGATGACGCCCTGGTCAGCTTCCGCATGGAGGGCGGCACGGTCGGGCGGCTGTGGACATCCTCGGTCGCGATTGGACGGCAGCACGGGTTCGACATTCAGGTCTTTGGCGAAACCGGCGGGTTGCTGTGGGCATCGGAACAGCCGAACCAGTTGATCTACACCCCGGTCGGCGGCCGCACCCAGATCATCGAAAAAGGCGAAGGCGGGTTGCATGACGAGGTGCAGCGCCTGTCCCGCGTGGCCATCGCACACCCCGAGGGGTTCCCGCTGGCCGTGGCCAATATCTACTGCGATCTGGCCGATGCAATCCGGGGCGAGACCCGCGACGGCTTGCCGGGTGCGGCAGACGGCGTCCGGTCAATTGCAGCTGTGCATGCGGCTGTTGCTTCGGGTAAAGCCGATGGCGCATGGCAGGACGCCCGCCCGCCGATGTTCAGATAGTCATGCGCGGGGCCGCAGCGTGCCCCGCTCGATCACCCGGCAGGGGAAGATCCTGGCCTCGGGGTAGCGCTGGGGCTCTTTCAGCATCTCCTCGACCAGATCGACGGACGAGGTGATGATCTGCTTGATCGGCTGGTGAATGGTGGTCAGATCGACGCTTTCCCAGCGCGACATCTCCATATCGTTCAGGCCGATGATGCCGATATCGTGTCCGGGTTTCAGGCCGTGATCCTTCAGGGCCGACAAGGCGCCGATCGACAGGATATCGTCGCCGCAAAAATACGCCTCGGCCGGAGCGTTGCCCAGCAGGCGCAGCATCTCAGCCCGCCCGGCCTCGAACGAATAGGCCCCGGCAAAGCAATGCGTGGCCTTGATGTCGGGATGATCCGCCAGTTCCTCCATGAACCCCCGATGCCGGTCCAAGGCCGAGGTCGCATCCTGCGGCCCGCCCAGATACCCCACGCGCCGATACCCCCGCGCCACCAGTTCCCGCGCCGCCATGCGCCCGCATTCCACGTTGTCGATCCCCACCACGTGCACCTCGGGCGACGTGGCAGACCGCCCGAACGTATGCACCACCGGCACACCCGCATCGTGAAACGCCTTGGCGAAACTGGGCGGCAGGGTGGATGAGGCCACGATGACCGCATCGACCGAATATTGCCGCAGCATACGGACCGAATTGGCGGGCTCGGTCTCATCGGTCAGGTTGACGATCAAAGGCCGCAGGCCCCGCTCCTGCAGCGCGCGGGTGAACTGGTCGAAGACCTCAAGGAAAATCGGGTTGTGGAAGTTGTTCGAAATCAGCCCGATCAGCTTGGTCCGTCCGGTCGTCAGCGACGAGGCCAGCGCATTCGGACTATACCCAAGCTCGCGCGCCGCTTTTTCAACTTTGCTGCGGGTTTTGGCCGACACCGACGCGCCCTCGGTAAACGTCCGCGACACAGCCGAGCGCGAAACGCCCGCAAGCGCCGCGACGTCTTTCAGAGTCACGCTCATCGCGGTCGCCTAAGGCGTTGGCGGGGCAAGAGGGCCGAGAGTGTATTCATAGCAAAGGCATTATGCACTAACGCACTGCCGTTGCAACCGGTTGCAATCAAGGCAATCGGTCTGGCGGAGGCTATGTTTGATGGCAGAAAGGGAATGCTGGGTGATGAGAGACTCGAACTCCCGACATCTTCGGTGTAAACGAAGCGCTCTACCAACTGTTACACAGACGCTCCGCTGTCTGAGCTAGTCACCCGTGACGGATTGTATGTGTTTTCCCAAAGCATCAACTGCGGTTTTCTCAGGTGAACCCTCGTGGTTCGAGTACGACACTTACTGTAACGGAATCAGAGGTCAAGTCGTTACATGTACGTCTACCTCTTGTTTGCGACAGAAGATTTAACATCTCGGGACAGTGACCTACTGGACGTCGATAATAGCGTTTGATCTCATCACGTCATTGCAAATGCTCTGATCGAGCGACAAAGTGCAGTCCAATCATCTGAGGATATTTTGCTGAGGAATGACATTTGAAACATAGACCACCCGATTTGGCGACACAGATTGAACGTGCATCCCTACCACGCGGCCTCGAGGGCTTCTTGTTCCCATTGTTTGAAGCTGTCACGAACTCTCTGCACTCAATTGAAGATCGCTTTGACGATGAAGCGCAGCAAAAAGGCATGATCAGAATTTTGTTTGATCAGGATCAACAGCGCATTGACGTAGTTGACAACGGCGAAGGCTTCACTCGGGTAAACACTAAGCACTTTCTTACGCCTTTTACCGGGCACAAGTTGCGGCGGAATGGCAAAGGCTTTGGGCGTTTCATCTCGTTCAAGGTGTTCGACGAAGTGTTGTACGCTTCTCCTACAGAAAGCTCCGATGGATTGTTTCATAACGCCATTTATGAATATCGCCCTACCGATCCCGACGATAATCTGGTTCCTTTGGATGACACTGATAGGATCGCACGGCATCCACACGACAGAGGGCTCTCGGTTTCGTTTCGCAAGCCGAAGGAAGAGCATCTTAAGTTCTTTGACTTCTCGTCGGATGAAGCCGACGAAGACTATACTGAATTGAGCATCGTTACAGCGATCCTAGATCACTTTCTGCTTAACTTTATTCAAAACAAGGTCCCTACAAACTTCGTGCTCGAAATTGGTGGGGTTCCCTTCAATCTGACCGAATATTTCTCAAGCAGTATCTTGGACAAGGGATCGCAAATAGTTCCAATCGAGATCGAAGGCAAAGAGGAAACTTTCGAGTTCACGTTCATGCAGATTGATGCCGACAAAGCAAATCAGCATGATCTGTATTTCTATGCCGATAACAGAGCTACCAGCGATTTAGAGCACATCTCAAAAGGTCTGAAAGAAAGTGCCTTTCAAGATGAAGAGGGGCGAAAGTACTTCTACCTCGTGGCCGTAACCAGTGAGTACTTCCGTCCAAGTCAGTCTCGTGACCGCATCGAAAACTTGAATGTTCAAGTAGGCAAGGGGCGAAGTAGTCAGGCTCTAAAAAAGATTCTCGCACAGCGAGCGAAGGACCTCATCCTCGAATTGGAGCCAAGCTACACAAGGAAACGCAGGGATATTATTCGCAGGAACCTTCAAGAGATTCTTGTATTTGATCCAATCCTTAGACGGGGTCTTGGTAACAATACGATCGAAGAATTCGTCAGTAGCCGAGGGATTCTGGAGAGCAAAGAGCAACTTGCCAGCGATTTGTTCATAGAAAGACAGCGTATCAAATTCGACTTCGCCAGAGTCAATTCCTCTATGCCATATGAGGAACTTCAACGCGTTGTGAGGGACAATATTAGGGAAGAAGCAAAGGAAGCCCTTGCCGTATACGTCGCCTACCGAACAAATGTAATTAAAGTACTAATCGAGATGCTAAACCGTCGAGATGGAAAGGTGGCTAAGGAAGATGCCGTTCATGAACTGATCTATCCTCGCTACAAAGACAGTGAAGAGATCGACTATGAGGGGCACAACCTTTGGTTAATCGACGATGACTTGGCGTATGCTGAATATATCTCGAGTGACAGAACGACGATGGGCAGAAAGAGGCGATCAGGGGATTACGCACACGATCTACTAATCAACAGTGAAGAAGAACTGTTAATTGTGGAGATGAAGCGACCACTCAAGAATACGTACGTAAATGATGAAGAGGCCAGACACCCTACCGATAACCCCGTTCAACAAGTAAAAGATCAAGTAGCGCAAATCAGAGACAAGGGCTTCATTAAGACCAGTGGAGATCGCGAGATCAACATTAACAGTGACAGAATGGTCCGGGCATATATTCTACTGGATTGGAATGAAAAAGCAGAAGCTTACTTAAAGCGAGAAGAGTTTGTGCTGTCCAATTTGGGTGGTTCCATGGCCTATCGCTATTTTCCTTGGCATAATATGATGATCGAAGTGCTTGATTTTAATCGTTTGGCAGATCGTGCGGCGAAGCGAAACGAAGTCTTTGAGAACATACTTAAAGGCAATGCCGATAACTCTGGTCGTAAGCTTACCGACCCGCTTTTAGTTGAGGTCAAGACTGGATGAAACTTGCGCCTCCCATGTAGGCCTTCTGGCATTGCTTTAATAGGTTTGTACGGTAGGCGTTTCTTTCCTCTTTATAAAAAGTGTCAGCACTCTCTGTATCTTGGGAAGCACAGCCACAGGTTGGTTTCTGTCTTTTCAACACCTTTTAGCTGTGCTCCTTGCTATCTATTTTAGCGGTTGCTCTCCACAACTGCAGACTGTCGGGTCTCGTTGACGATCCGATAGACCGATCTCTGAGAAATACTCAAGCGCTGGGCTATCTCGGGCTTCTTGTAGCCCTGCCCCAATAGCTGAAGCACCTCAGAGGCCCTCATACGTGCCGTTGGTTTTCTGCCTTTGTATTTACCCTCAGCTTTAGCTTTGGCTATCCCTTCTCTCTGCCGCTCCAGCATCATCTCTCGTTCAAACTGAGCGATGGACCCGAGCACATTCAGCATGAGCTTGCCTGTAGCTGTGGACGTATCAAGGGACATATCGAGTACCCTCAATGCGACGCCTCTCTTTGTGAGCTCATCCACTATCTCTCCGAGGTGTCGAACCGAACGAGCAAGACGATCAAGCTTGGTGACAATGAGGACATCTCCTTCTCTGCAGAAGCTGAGGGCGTCACTCAGCGCCTCTCTACGGGCTACTGAGGAGACTTGCTCGGAGTAGATTTTCTCACATCCAACTTCCGAGAGTGTCTGCAGTTGGGCTTCCAGTCCGGCTTGTTGTTCCAGTGTAGATGTTCTTGCGTATCCAATGATCATGTTGGTGGTTCCCTTTAGGTTTTAAGACGTTGAGTCAATTCCCTGCCAAAAGCAGAAACCAACTTCATTGCCACCATTTCCGCCACCCTCAGTGGATGGACACTGGACCTTGGCCTATTGGCAGCGTTTTTTGTCTGGAAACAAAGGGGTGGGGGGTTTTAGAAACCGACTTCAAAAAGTAGGGGATTATTGTTCTTATTATTACCTCTGAGAAACGGTCCCTCGGTCCATAAAAGAGGCCATCTCACGCAAAGTAGCCTCACCCGAGCTTAGAGTTCCGCAGAGTTATGGAACTAAATCACCAAGGGTGGATAGTATGTGTTTGCCTCTTGCGGAAGTATGTTGCTCAGTGCAGGTGAAAGAGGAAGCCGCTACCGTAGACTGATCCAAGATAGACTGAGAAATCATTTTGGATGAAGCTGCTTATGGGTTAGCTCTCAACTAATCTCATTAGTAGGAAGAGGATCAGCTTCTATCGAGTTCTTTCAACTGACACGATGCCCAGCGCTGAGAGTAATTCAATGTCAACTGAATAGCTTTTTAGAAGCTTCCTCAGCATCCAATCCTCTATCTTTCAAAGCCCACCGTATGCCGACATAACAAGACATACAGTTGACCCGGTACTAGTGAGTTCCTCAAGGTTTTATTCTTTTACGGGTTCGGCCATAAGATGCTGTTTATAAATGAAAAATAAGGGCCACCACACTTCTGTTTTTGTGGTACCCAATTCAGGACCTGATCTTGCTCCATTCCTCAGATGGAATTTCACCTTCCCACAACCAATTCAGCAACAGCTTCTGCATCCGCAAAGATGGCAAAAACAGCGTTATCGGTTTCCCGTCTCGGATTTGAGTTCTCCAGAGCCATTGGATCAATTCAGTAAGGGCATAATCATCATTAGAGATGACATCTGGACCACCGAACCAATTTAGGATCGAAGGATTAAGGTTTTGGTCATACAGGTAAATTGCGTGAGTACAGTGCCTATAGTCGTTCGTACCACGGGTTGTATTCGGTACCCACGTGGCCCTTGCTTTAGAGCGACCACAGGGAGATAGACGACTACCGCTGGCGTAAGGCCCCGGCTTAAATGCCGTTAGCAACTCACCATCACTACCAACCTTTGGACTTTTCCCGTTCCGATACCATTTGGGCTTGGGACAAGTGATCAGAATGTTTTCAAGGCTCATCTCGGAAAGACGGTAACGCCTAAGACCACTGAGAGCATTGGGGACCACTTCCTCCAATTTCTTAGAGTTCTTTTTTGTTTGGCTATTGAAGGTGAGGCTAATTCCCCTGAGCGCACGGATGTCTTGGATGGTGATGAGCTCTCTAGCCTTGCGGACAAACTCTCGCTCGATCTCTGGTGAACCTGTGTCGTGTACTGGGTCTAACCCGAGGCGCTTTAGGTAAGCGTACATGATCGACCCCTCAGCTTTGTAGGTGTATACGGTTAGAGAGTTGCCAGCCTTGAGCAGACCTTCAGGCATGACCGCGATGTTAATGCCATCAGTGATATGATAGAGACGACCAGCATTGGCTGTTCTAAAGATATCAGGCCTCAATGCATCGTCGACTTCATCTATGTTCCTAGCCCATAGATCGGTCGGTGTGATCAATCCAGTATCAGGATCAATAACTACGTAACCCGCGTTTACGCAGAACTCTTCCCAAGACTTCTTTTTGACTCGGTACCCGTCCTCAACAACGGTCATGACCTCATCTATGATGATCTCGTACCCGTCCAGCAGACCCATCTGAGCAACGTCAGCAAGGTTATTGAACATGGCGTGAGTGGTGACGACGTTGTGCCTCGCCTCCAGCAGTGCAATCAGATGATCTTTCTTGGTTTCAATTTCTCGGTCGTCTTGGACTACCTCTGGCTGTCTCACGGACACACGGGCTTCTCGGATGATACGATCACACTCCGACAACAATGGAGTGACGATGAGATAGCGTTTTGTTGCCTCAAGGTTGCTGATCATCTCAGTTGTCTTCCCGGTACCACATGGTCGATCAAAGATGACAACTGGGCGGGCAAGGGATGTTGAATCGGCAAATGGCAGAGGATAATGCCTCATGGTTTAATGTCTCGCTAATTTAGAGTGGGTTGCTTAAGCCTGCCTGAGTAGGCGCTATTCGGTCGAAGCTGCTTCGGCTCCTTAAGGGTACAGTTGGAGACCCTTATGCGCTGGGCGTGACAGAGGCGTCGGCAGGCAAATTAACGACTAGTGCACTTCGTTTAATGAGCACTGGTGAAGAAAATTCTCTCATCGTCTGGGGCTGCTATTTGGGTCGCCATAGAGCCAATCAGGCAGTCGCTGAGAGCTTCAAACTACTTCTCGGAGAGATAGTCTTATCTCAATCCCAAAGGTCTCTCCCGAGGAAATCATTTTGGTTTTCCATTGGACCGATCCAATGAAGCTGTTTCCTCCAAGGCAGATACTGCCATATCCACAAGTACATGAAATAAAGCCGTTAGTGTTTTCCACTGTGACCCATAGTTTCGAAATTTGTGAAGGATGGTCCGAGCGCTGCATCGTCGACAGATGATTTGTCTCTAGAGTCAGGACCTATAAACACAGCCCTTCACTTTCTGGGAAAGCGGACCTTGGTTCGCAGTGCAGCGAATGGCGCAACGGAGCCCAAACCTCCTGACGCTCTGTGCTGTAGCGAAGGTCAGCTTCTGCAAATGGTAGGTCAGTCACGGAATATGCACCACAAGCAGAGAACTTGGCGGCAGGTTAGCAGGGGTGGAGCGCAAGGCCGGTGTAGGTTACAGCCATGCTTCAAAAGTGGATGGAACATGCGCAGTCGACTACCACGACGATCTACGCCGATAGCGGCAAGGAAGGACGAACAAGACATCGCTCTGCGCATGTGGCGGCAGAGGCAAGCCATCTGACCCTAAGCTTTTTTCTTCTCGGACTCGATAAAGTATGCAATCGTTGTGCCAAGCGTCCCAACTGCAGCACCTGAAATAAACTTTATTAAGTCCAACAGGAAAGGCACCGTCTCCCTTATCCAAGGCTGATTGAAATTGGCGTTATCAGAAAAATAGAGGAGAAAAACCATAATGCCGAAAATTGACGCGATGAGTCCAATGTACATAAAAAAAATTATCGCCAGTTTTTTAAGCATACTCACATCTCCATTCGTTGCCGTGTTAATTCTTGGCTTGGTTCCTTTTGGTAATGCTAATGCGCAGGGTCTGAGCGCCGAGAACATTATAGCCATTTGCAGCGCTGGCAGTCAGTCTCTGGAAGACAACGATGCTAACTTCAGTATTGATGAGAATGGACTCCGCGTCCGAAAGAGCCAAGGTGAATTGTCGATCTTCAAGGGCGGGGATTTATTGCTTCAAATTGAGGACTTCACATACGCGGATTATGTGACGTGCGTAGGTAACTTAACTGTTGCAGGCCTTGCCAGTAAAGAGAAGACATCCGCCCCAAGTTTTGATCTGTTTCTTGGGTGCTCACCAGAAGGGTTCTGGCGAAATGAGGAGTTGTCGCGACTCTTCGAGTTCGGAGAGAAAAACCCCGGTGAAGTTGTGAAGATAAACGCCGAACTTAGGGTGTGTGATTGTCCGGACACGTACAGTGATAGCGTGGAATCCGTTTGGTTGAGGCCAGGGAGCGTAGGTTATCATCGTGACTTGTACGGGGCGGGTAAGATATCCTACTGCTTAGTTAGCCGTATGTTTGACAACGCAGAAACTGCCGGTACAGCAGATTTCTGCCTTCCTTCGCCATCGCAAATCCCGTTGAAAGCCGGATATTGGTCCAGAGAACGTGCTTGCGACCACTACATTAGAGGCGAATTCGCAATCGACGCTTTTTTCGTTCACGGAGCCGTTCATGCGGCGATCTACGTACCTGACAGTTGATGCTGAACTTGGAGTGCAAATCTTTTGACTCATAAAGACTGGGTGATGAAACTACCGTGAGCTCTTATTCGGAATAAAACCAATCCGGGAATGCTGCCTTGAAAGCGGACATCGATGTAAGCAAAACGAGCAGCAGGTTTATCGCGCAGAGCGGTCTTTCATATCTAACACTGGGAATGACCGCTCTAGCCTTCATTTTAAAGTTCATGACCCTAAGCCCGACAGGGGCTGCCAATCGACGTCCCTCAGAGTTTCTATCTGTTAACGGTACAGATAGATACCTCCTACCTTGGATTAATCCAAAGGAACTACTCCTACGAGACTCCCTCCAAGTTCTTTATGTAGGACCTCGAATGTATTCCTAATGATCCCATGTAGTTCGGCTCTCTTCGCATAAACACTTATGCCGATATCGTCTTTGTTGGAGTGACCCACGATAAGATTTCTGGCTTCTCGGGAAACCCCAGCATTCACTAGGGCGGACACAGAAGTCCTCCTGAATGAATGCATATCCCAATTGGAATTATCGCCATCAAGGTTCTTTCGGGCTTTCTCAAGCGCCTTCCCGAGGTAGTGACTGGGGTGTCTATCGTAGCCACCCAAAGCAATACGAGGAAACAACCTACCGATATTCTCTGGACAACTTGGCTCTACTATCGTTGCCCTTTTGGTAGCTTCCCGGAGTAGCTGACAATCCTCAGCGCCAACGATCATTACATCCCTTATTCCGGCTTCTGTCTTGCTCTGAGGGATGCTGATTTTGATGTGATCCCCTCTGTCCTCAATGTCCTTCAAGTACCTCGAGCAGATTTCATTGAGTCTGCATCCAGTGACCCAAAGCAGTCTTACTGTGACATACATCTCGAACTGATATTTGAGGCCATTGTTGCCAGCGATGTACTGCAGCAGCTTTTGAGCTTCACCTCTAGTGACAGGCCTCAGTTTCTTGACACGTGGGTCCTTCTTCTTTCTTTGACCGGCTACACGTCTCAGGAGAGAGCCAAAGGGGTTCCGCATATCGGGATCAACCAGCCCCCAGTGGTCCAGCACACGCCAATAAGAAGCTAAGCAAGATTGGCATGATTGAAGAGAGCGGCCCGAGAGTGGTTGCCCAGTTCGCTTTGAAGAAGTGGCCTTAAGGTGCTCAATGAAGCCCAGTGCAAGAGAGCGGTTAATGTCTGTGACCTGTATGTTTCCAGAGTACGCCTCAAATGTCCTAAGGTGTTGGCGGTATCTAACCTTTGTGCTGCTATTTATCCCGTCCGATTCAGCTAACCACCTGTCGGCAGTATCTCTCACAGTATTCTCTTGTTTCGGAAGGTTTGGGCGAAATGCTTGAGACGGTGTTTGTCCTTCGGTGATCGCCTCAAGGATTTCCTCAAGGACTCTTGGACGGCGCTTCAATGCTTCGGCTAGGTCCTGAGTTCCTAATCCTCGGACGATCTCTCGTTTGCCAACAATGTCTTGGTACTCAGTCGGTACAGATACCCTGAGAGCGTACCCTTTACCTCTAAGGAACAATCCTCTGGGTAGTCCAACACGGTTTTGAGGTTTTGATTCCCGTACATTCATCCTCAATTAGTCTCCAAGTTCTCGTTACAAGACCCTGAGTAAGCCATTGAAAATGAAGAGAATGGTGGGTGATGAGAGACTCGAACTCCCGACATCTTCGGTGTAAACGAAGCGCTCTACCAACTGAGCTAATCACCCGTGACGGTGCATGTAGCCAAGCCTGCGCGCGGGTGCAAGAGGGTCTGCGCGAATTTCTTGGCCGGAATTTGCCAAAGGCGCGTCAGGTGGACATCTCGTTTACGGCGGCCAGAAGCTGGGCGACTTCGGCTTCGGTGTTGTAGTGGCACAGCGAAATCCGGATACAGTCGCTCAGACCCAGCGGGGTCAGGACATTTCCGCTGTAGTGATCGGCCTTGCGGGTATGGGTGCGGATGCCCTGTTCGTTCAGCCGGGTCACGACCTCGGCCGAGGGGATGTCGCGCACCGTGATCGAAACCAGCCCCTCGCGGGCGGTGTTGTCGGCCCCGGCCAGAATGGTCACGTGGTCCATGTCCCGAAGGCCGGGCAGGTTGCCGGTGCCGTTGATCATCGCGGTGGTCAGGTGGGTCTCATAGCCGTGAATGGCGCGTCCTGCGGCCTCGATCCGGGTGCGGCGGTCGGTGCTGTCCGAGACCCGGGTGCCGAGCCAGTCGAAGTAGCCGACAACATCCGACATCGTCGCATAGGCGCCGGTGTCGCGGGTACCGAACTCCCAACCTTCCGCCGGGGCGTCGATCAACTGGTCATGGGGCAGGGCGGTCAGCCGGTCGGATATCCAGGCCACGCCATATCCGTGGCGCGAGAACACTTTGTAAGGAGAGATCGCATAGCCATCGACATCGTAGCTGCTCAGGTCCAGCTGGCCGTGGGCCGCATGCTGGATGCCGTCGACGATGATGAAGCAGTCGGGGGCCGCGTCACGAATGGCCTCTGCGATGGCGGCGACATCCATACCCATGCCCGTCACGGGTGAGGCATGCAGGATGGTCGCGACAGACACATCCGGCGTCATCAATGCGGCATAGGCTTCGGGCGTTACCAGACCGGTGGCGTCGTCATGGGGGACGTTGACGTAATCCAGCCCGGCAATCCCGGCCCATCGGCGCGCGGCACTGCGGCTGGCCGGATGTTCGATGGAACTGCCGATCACCCTGCTGCCTTTTGGGGCGTTCACGCAGGCGGTGCGGATCATGCGGAACAGCAACTCGGTCCCGCTTTCGCCCACGAAGAACTGGCCGCCCGAGGTATTCATGAACACTGACAGGTCGGCTTTGGCCGTGTTGATGATGTCGACCAGCGCATGGCTGGCCACGTTGTCCCGGCCCTGATTGTCGGGAATCGCCGCGAATTTGGCCGAGGTTTCGACGACGGATTTCAGGGTCAGCGCACCTCCGGCATTTTCGAAGAAGATTCGGTTGCCCTGAAAGGGGCAGGCATCGACATGGGCAAACCGGGCGCGGATGGCGTCAATCAGACCGGGTGTTTCGTGCAGCATAATCGATGTCCTGTTTTCATGGGTCTGGCCAGTGCGGCTTTGCGCCAGAGTTCACCGGGTCGGCACCCGGGATCAAGACCGATTGCGGCGTCTGTGGCCATTGATCTGGAGGAAATGGCCCTTGGCCGCAAATTTGCAGCGATTTGAATAGCCTTCACGCGAAGAATCGGCAAAGGCGCTTGCGTGTGACCTGCGGCCTCCGATATTCCCGATAAGACTGTAACCCTTTGGTCCGGAGCGCACATGATCCCATCCTCGGTCCGCCGCGTTCTGATTGCGCTGCTGGTTCTTGGCGCATTGGCGCTGGTCCCGGTTCGCGCCGGGGCCGAGGGAGTTCTGGTCTTTGCCGCTGCCAGCCTGAAGACCGCGCTGGACCGGATTGTGCCCGGGTTTCCGCAGCAGGCCGGACAGGAGGTGACCGTGTCATACGCCGCGTCCTCGGTTCTGGCCCGGCAGATTCAGCTGGGGGCCCCGGCGGATATCTTCATTTCGGCGAACCCCGACTGGATGGATGTGCTGCAGGGCGAGGGGTTGATTGATCCGGCCTCGCGCGTTGATCTGCTGGGCAATGGGCTGGTTCTGATTGGCCATGCGGGCCGCACCCCGGTTGGGCAGATCGGGTCCGAGTATGATCTGGCTGCAGAGCTGGGCGAGGGGTATCTGGCCATGGCGCTGGTCGATGCGGTTCCGGCGGGGATTTACGGCAAGGCCGCGTTGCAGGGGCTGGGTCTGTGGGATGCTGTTCAGGATCGCGTCGCACAGGCCGACAACGTGCGCGCGGCGCTGGCGCTGGTGTCTGCCGGGGCTGCGCCGTTGGGGATCGTTTACCGTTCCGACGCGATGGTGGACCCGGGCGTCAGTGTCGTTGGTGTCATCCCGTCCAACACGCACCCGCCGATCATTTACCCGGCAGCGGTGACCCTAACGGCGGTGCCCGGTGCGCAGGCCTTTCTGGATCATCTGCAGACGGATGCGGCGCGGGCCGAGTTCAAAGCGCAGGGTTTTACCCTGCCGGATGGGTGACCGGCATGGACTGGCTGGGACCCGCAGAGCTTGAGGCGCTGAAACTGTCGCTGCGCGTGTCGTTCTGGGCCACGCTTGCCACCCTGCCGTTCGGAATCTTCGTGGCCTACGCTCTGGCGCGGTGGCGGTTTCCGGGACGGCAGGTTCTGAACGGTCTGGTGCATCTGCCGCTGATCCTGCCCCCGGTCGTGACCGGCTACCTGCTGCTGCTGACCTTCGGCATTCAGGGGCCGATGGGCCGGTTGCTGGCCGAGTTCGGCATCGTCGTGGCCTTTCGCTGGACCGGGGCTGCGCTGGCGGCGGGCATCATGGCTTTTCCGCTGATGGTCCGCGCCATTCGCCTGTCGATCGAGGCGGTGGACCCGAAGCTGGAACAGGCCGGCGCGACCCTTGGCGCGTCCCGCCCGGCTGTTTTTGCCACCGTGACCTTGCCGATGATCCTGCCCGGCGTGATCGCCGGGGCCATTTTGGCCTTCGCCAAAGCGATGGGAGAGTTCGGGGCCACCATCACCTTTGTCTCGAACATTCCCGGCCAGACCCAGACCCTGCCCTCGGCCGTCTATGCGTTTCTGCAGGTCCCGGGGGGTGAGGGCGCGGCGACGCGGCTGGTCATCATCTCTATCATCATCGCCATGGGCGCGCTGCTTCTGTCGGAATATGTCGGACGGCGCGTGGCGGCGCGGGTGGCCGGGTCATGAGCCTGTCTGTCAATTTGCAACACCGCTTGCCGGGGATCGACCTGAGCCTGGATTTCGAAGCACCCCCCGGTGTGACCGTGCTGTTTGGCCGGTCGGGCTCGGGCAAGACCACTGTTGTCAATGCAGTGGCCGGTCTGCTTCGGCCCGGGGCCGGGCGAGTGGCGGTGGATGACTGGGTGCTGTTTGATACCGCCAAGGGTCACTGGCTGCCCCCGCATCGGCGGCGGCTGGGCTATATCTTTCAGGAGGGGCGGTTGTTCCCCCATCTGACCGTGCGTCAGAATCTGGCCTATGGCCGCTGGTTCGCCCCGCGCGGCGCGGCGCGCGAGAACCCGGACAAGGTGGTCGAAATGCTGGGCATCGGTCATCTGTTGGACCGCCGCCCGGCGCGCCTGTCGGGCGGCGAAAAGCAGCGTGTAGCCATCGGGCGCGCCTTGCTGGCCAGCCCGCGCCTGATTCTGGCGGACGAGCCGCTGGCGGCGCTGGATGATGCCCGCAAGGCCGAGATCCTGCCCTATTTCGAACGCCTCAGGGATGAGGTGTCGGTGCCGATCCTCTACGTCACCCATTCAGCGGCCGAGGTGGCGCGGCTGGCGACCTCGGTTGTCGCGCTGCAGGACGGCAAGGTCCTGCGCCACGGCCCCGCGTCCGAGGTTCTGTCGGACCCCGCCGTGGCCCCCGCCGGGGTGCGCGCCGTGGGGGCGGTGTTGCAGGTGCGGGTGCTGGAACATCATCCGGACGGGCTGACCGAACTGGATGCCAACGGCGCGCGTCTGTTCCTGCCGCGCGTGTCGCACAAGGTCGGAGAAGAGTTGCGCATCCGTATCCCGGCGCAGGAGGTGATCCTGTCCAGCAAATCGCCCGAGGGATTGTCGGCCCTGAATGTTTTGTCCGGAACGGTCGACTCAATCCGGGCCGGGGAAGGGCCGGGGGCCATCGTGTCTGTCAAAACCCCGGCGGGGATCGTGCTGGCGCGTGTGACCCGCCGTTCGGTTGCCGCACTGGGTCTTCACCCCGGAACCCCCTGCCATGCGGTCATCAAGACCGTCGCGCTGGCACCGCAGGATGTGGGCGGACGTATCCGGCCAGTGGATTAGGCCGGGGCCAGCATCCGCGCTTCGTGCGCGCGCAGGATCAGCCGCGCGGCGCGCCCGAATCCCGGCGCGTCCGGGGTCGGGCGATCCGGGAAGATGGCCGCGAGTTCCTGCAACCCGTCAGACGACAGCCCATACAAAGCCTCATCCCCCAGAAACAGGCTTTCGGCCCGCGCGCCGTCGGCCATCAGAATCTCGTGCCGGTCCAGCAGGATGTGCAGGTATTCGACCGGTTCGTCAGAGGTTTCGATGGAAATTCCGGGCCACGCGCACAGGTGTTTGGCCGCAATCAACGCCTCGCGTGCGCCAAACAGCAGTTCGACCCGTGGGCCGCTGACCAGAATACGATGCTGCTGCGACACCAGCAGATCGCGATTGGGGGCGTTCGGGCCAAGACTGCCTGCGGTGATGCGAACCGGGCGCAGGGATGGGTTCCCGCGCAATCGATCCGGCGGCAGGGTGCTGCTTTCGATCCAGCGAATGGGCTGCCACCCGTGATCGGCAGTCCAGACCCTATCGCCCGTCGCCAGCCTTTCGATTGGCCGCGCGCCCTGTTCGGTTTCGATCAGCGTCCCGGCGGTGAAACACACACCTTCGATCCGGATTGTGATGTCGGTTGAGCCAAAAAACGGCAGGTTGCCAAAGCCGGTCGCAATCGTGCCCGTGACGTTGACCGTGAACGTGTCGAACACCACCTGATTGTTGTCCAGGCTGTCGAAGAACGCGGGGTCCACGGTATAGGTCCAGTCGCCCGTATTCGGATCGATGGTGGCTGTGCCATTGGCGGCTGGCGTCGCAATCGTCCAGTTCTGCGTGACAATCGGCAGGGTTCCATCGCCCAGCGTCAGCGCCCCCGTCGCCATGTTCGGAGGGTTCCCGGTCACATCGCCGGTCAGGTCGCCTGTGACTGGAACTGAGACCATTTATGCCCTGTCCTGTTGTAGCTTCCGTTCGAACTCTTTCTTTCGGTACAGGTGCATCGTCACCTCGCCTTTGTCATCCCGCGTCCACTCGACGATCCGGTTGCGGGTCAGATCGCTGTCCATGCGATTGGTGCGGACGCGCGGGTGCGGAATTTCCGACTTCAGAATATCCACGATTTGGCTGGTTTGTCCAAACGGGGCGACCAGATCGATGATCCAGAAGGACGGACCGCTGGTGAAATCGCTGTCGGTCAGGGGCTTTTCCTGCACCGCGTATCTGTATTCAGCCTCGGCGCTGAGGCCCGCGAAAGTCACAAACCCGCGCGGAAACCCGTTCTGCCGGAAGATGTGGTACTGCCCAAGCCGAAACGGGGTCTCAAACGCATAAAGAACCTGAGCCAGGCTGCGTTTCTGATGGGTTTTGGTCAGGCCGGCAAGATAGAACATCGCCCCGAAATCCGCGTATTTCTCGGGCGGGATATCGAACCAGTCTTTTGGAAACGATCTGCTCAAGACGCACCCAACTTCCAATTATATCCAAATGTTAGCCAAGCCGGTGTCGTATTGATACCGTTTTCTCGGGTGCGGGGCCGAGTCGTGGATAGGCGGAACAAAGTGAATGGCTTTACTCACATCGCCCCGACCTTATGTTACACTTTATTTTGAGTTCAATTTTAGGGAAGTGGCGAGGATGCAGGTTTTCAGAACAGCGGCCCTTTTGGGGCTATTGACACTGCCTAGCGTTGCGCAGGCGGTCGGCATCGGGTTGGCCGTCAGGCCCCTGAACCGGACCGAGGTCACGCCGTTGCAGAACGGGGTGTATCAGGTCAAGGCAGTCGGGTCTTCCGCGCCGGTGAATTATTGGTGCGGGATCGGGGATTATGCCATCCGCACCCTTGGGGTTCCGAACTCTCAGCGGATTTACATCACGAAAGCCTATGAACCCGGCGTGCGCACGGTCGAGTTTTCAATGACGCCGCCGCCGGGGGTCGACACCAATCCGGGCTATTCCATCACCGTAAAGCGGGTGGGCGAAAACATGTCGGCAATTTCGGCGCAGCAGTATTGCTATGACAACTTCATGGATTTCGGGTTCTGAGGGTCAGACCCATTTGGCCAGCGGCGGCAGGCTCATCAGAACCGCGTCGGGGTCGTGGCCGGTTACCAGACCGAACTTGGTGCCCCGGTCGTAGACGAGGTTGTATTCCGCATAAAGGCCGCGATGCACCAGCTGCGTGTCCTTGTCGGCGTTCGAAAATCCCTGCACCCGGCGTTTTTCGACCAGCGGCAGAAAGGCGGGCAGGAAGGCGCGGCCGATATCCTGCGTCAGGGCAAAATCGGCCTGCCAGTCGCCGGTGCAGTAATCATCCATGAAGATCCCGCCAACACCGCGCGCGCGTTTGCGGTGGGGGATGTAGAAATACTCATCAGCCCAGTCTTTCAGGCGCGGGTAATGCCCCGGACCGTGCGGGTCCAGATGCGTTTTCTGGGTGGCGTGGAAATGGGCCGTGTCCTCGTCATATTCGATGCAGGGGTTCAGGTCCGACCCGCCGCCGAACCACCAGGCGTGCGGCGTCCAGAACATCCGCGTGTTCATGTGCACGGCGGGGACATGCGGGTTTTGCATATGCGCCACAAGGCTGATGCCCGAGGCCCAGAACCGGGGGTCTTCAGTCATGCCCGGAATGCCCTTGCGCGCGGCCATCGCCTGTTGCGCCCGCTCGCCCAGCGTGCCGTACACGGTCGAGACATTGACACCGACCTTTTCGAACACGCGCCCGCCGCGCATCACCGACATCAGGCCGCCCCCGGCATCCGAGCCATCCTCGGAACTGCGTGTGGTCTCGCGGACCTCGAAGCGCCCGGGCCTCGCGTCTGAAAGCGGGCCCGTGTCGTGGCTGTCTTCAAGGTTTTCAAAGGCGGTGACGATATCGTCACGCAACTGGCGGAACCAGCCCGAGGCGGTGGATTTTTCGGTGTCGAACATGGGCTCTTAGTGGGCTGGGGCCGCGACGGGATCCAGCAGGGTTCTGCCGCCGTCGATTGTCAGGATCTGGCCGGTGATGAACCCGGCGGCGTCCGAGGCCAGGAACTGTGCGGTCTCGGTCAGTTCGGTGGGTGCGGCGATGCGGGCCAGCGGGGTGTGCTTTTCGATGTCATCGCGGAAATCCCGGTTTTCCTTGAGCGTCGATTGCAGCGAGGCGCTCATCACCGAACCCAGCGCAATCGAGTTCACGCGGATACGGTTCGGGGCCAGCGCCACGGCTAAGGATCGGGTCATCTGATCCAGCGCCGCGGTCGAGACCGAATAGGCCATAAGGTCGGGATGGGTTCGGCGCGCGGCAATGGACGACAGGTTGATGATCGATCCCGCGACCGAGTCCCTGTCATCCCCGGCCTGTTTGATCATGCGCTTGGCGACCGACTGGCTCAGGCGCAGGGCGGGCATCAGGTTCTGGTTCAGCAGGGTCCGGACCGAGTCGTCCTCGGTATCCAGCGGGTCCGACTGGATCACCTGCCGTGCGCCGTTGATCAGGATGTCGACCTGATCGAATGCGTCCAGCGTGGCGGACAGCAGGTTGGCGATGGTCAGTTTCTCACGCAGATCACCGGCGAAGTAGCGGATATTGCTGTCATCGGCCTCTGCCCCAAGTTCCTCGACCAGGCGCTTTTCGTCCATGTCGGCGAACATGACATTCGCCCCGGCATCCGCGAAATGCCGCCCGATGGCCAGCCCGATCCCGTTGGCACCGCCTGTTACAATCGCTGTCTTGCCAGCTATGGAAAAGGACATCCGAATCCTCCTGAGTTGCGGGGCAGGTTAGCGGCCCTTACCGCCGAGGGCGAGAGGCGTGAAACACCTTGAACCGATTGTCGCCCGCGACTTCGGCCACCTTCTGGAACGTGTCGGCCAGCGTGGCCTCATAAGGCAGGTGGCGGTTGGCCACCATCCACAGATCGCCGTTGCGGGTCAGGTTGCGCGCGGCTGAGGCGATGAATCCCTGCCCCAGCGTCGGGTCGGCGCTGCGCGAGGTGTGGAAGGGCGGGTTCATCACGACCGTGTCGAGTGGCTCGGGGGCTTTCCAGGTCACCGCATCGGCCCAGTGAAACTGCGCGCGTGCGTCGGGCAGGTTGGCGCGGGCGCAGGTCAGCGCGGTGTGATCGGCCTCGACCAGATGCAGCGATGTGATGGTGTCGCTGTTCAGCCCCGCCGACAGATACCCCCACCCCGCACCCAGATCGGCCAGTTTTGGGCCAAGCTGCGTGGGCAGGGATTGCAGCAGCAGTGCCGAGGCCGGATCGACCCCATCGGCAGAGAACACGCCGGGGGCGGTTCGATAGCCATCCACCATCTGTTCTTTGGGCGCGGCCCAGTCGGCAAAGGCCTGTTCGTCGGACTGGAACCAGAAAATCTTGCCATGGGCTTTGGCAAGCGGCCCGTCAACAGGGGCACGCTTGCGGATGTCTTTCAGCACACTGTCCACACCGTTGGTTTTTGCGCCATCCACGACGATCACGCCGCCCGCCCGCGCACAGGCCTGATGGATCAGCGCACGGGCCTGCGCCTTGGCGCGGGGCAGAAACACAATCGCGTCCTGACAGGGGCCATCCGCCTCGGGCACCGTGGCGAACCCCAGACCGGCGAAATGGTCGTGAAAGGGTTTGAACGGCTGCACGATCTGCGCCTCGCGCGGCAGGCCGGACAAATCGGCCTCGGGTGTGGGGCCGATCACCGTCAGCGGCTGCGACAGGGACAGGCCGCTTTGCAAGGCAAGTTCCAGACGTGGGGACATGGCTGATTCCGATCAGGCCGGGCGCATTATTCTTCGCGTTCCATGGTGCATTGCAGCGGGTGCTGGTGCCTGCGAGCGAAATCCATCACCTGACCGACCTTGGTTTCAGCAATCTCGTGGCTGAACACCCCCACCACGGCCACGCCTTTCTTGTGGACCGTCAGCATGATCTCGAACGCCTGCGCGTGAGTCATCCCGAAGAAACGCTCCAGCACATGCACCACGAATTCCATCGGGGTGTAATCGTCATTCAGCAGCAGCACTTTATAAAGCGGCGGACGCTTGGTCTTGGGGCGCGTCTGTACCAGGACGGACGCGTCTGCGTCGTCATCCGGGTCGTCAGACATCATCCATTGGTTTTCCAGCATCGCGTGCAACTGTCCGATTCAGGCTTTTGGTTTATCTGGTCGCTTATATAACGTGGGCGCGGCCAGTGAAAAGAGCAAGCAAGCGGAATTGGGATGCAGAAAAAACTCACCACAATCGGGTTCGATGCAGATGACACGCTGTGGCACAATGAACGGTTTTTTCAACTGACGCAGGAATACTTCGCCGATCTGCTGGCCGATCATGCCGAACGGGATCACCTGATGGAGCGTCTGCTTGCGGCAGAAAAGCGCAACATCCGGCACTATGGCTACGGCATCAAGGGCTTCACCCTGTCGATGATCGAAACCGCCATCGAGGTCACCGACGACCGTGTTCCGGCCTCGGTCATCCGGCGACTGATCGAAGCGGGGCAAGAGATGCTGGCCCATCCGATCGAACTGCTGCCCCATGCCCGCGAGGCGATCGAGGCGGTGGCGGGCTCTCACCGCGTCGGGCTGATCACCAAGGGCGACCTGATCGATCAGGAACGCAAGCTGGCGCAATCCGGGCTGGGCGATCTGTTCGACTGGGTCGAGATCGTTTCCGAAAAGACCGCCGGAACCTATCGCGGCATCTTTGGTCAGCATGGCGATGGGCCGGACGCCGCGATGATGGTCGGCAACTCGATGCGGTCAGACGTGGTGGCCCCGATTCAGGCGGGCTGCTGGGGCGTGTACGTGCCGCACGGGCTGGAGTGGGAGGTCGAACACGCCGAAACCCCGGCGGACAACCCGCGATTCCGCGCGCTGAACGATCTGGGGGATTTGGCCGATCTGGTGCGCGCACTAAGCTGATGTTGCCATTTGGCCGCAGTCTTCAAAAATCCGTGCCCAAACCTGCCCATTTCCCGCCATGATCGCGCATTTGGTGTGTCGTGACCCTTGTGCCCGCTAGATATAGAGGCTGCAAGCGCCCCTTCAAATCCGGCGTTTCCTGCAGCTTTCGGTTTATTTAACGCCCCCCCTGTGCTAGCCTGAATGGCAATAAAATAACAACAGGCTGACCGGGAACACCCGGCGGCGCGAGGCAGACAGAGGCAAAGATCGTGCAGATTCGGCGGACAGTTCCGGCCCGGACGGGCTTATTCCTCATAGCAATCCTGTGGGTGCTGGTGTTTGCGCCCCTGAAAGCGTTGGCAGCACCCTATGCGGCGATGGTGATTGATGCCCGAACGGGTGAGGTTCTGCATTCGCGCAATGCCGACACCCGGCTGCATCCGGCCTCGCTGACCAAAATGATGACGCTTTACATCGCGTTCGAGGCGGTGCGGAACGGTGAGATCGATCTGGATACCCAGGTGCGCATCACCAAGAAGGCCGCAGCCGAGCCGCCCTCGAAACTGGGTCTGCGTTCGGGCCAGCGGATTGCGTTCCGCTATCTGATCCGCGCGGCGGCGGTGAAATCGGCCAATGATGCCGCCACGGCCATCGGGATCGCCATCAGCGGGTCCGAGGCGGCGTTTGCCCGCCGCATGACGCGCACCGCCAAGGCGATGGGGATGAGCCGGACCACCTTCAAGAATGCCCATGGCCTGACCGAATCCGGGCATCTGTCCACCGCGCGCGACATGACCACGCTGGGGCGGCATCTGCTGTATGATTATCCGCAGTATTACAACCTGTTCTCGCGCCAATCGACTCATGCCGGGATCAAGACCGTGCCGAACACCAACCGGCGTCTTTTGGCCGCCTATAAAGGCGCGGACGGGATCAAAACCGGCTACACACGTGCGGCCGGGTTCAACCTGGTGGCCTCGGCCAAGCGCAAGGATGAACGGATCATTGCCACTGTATTTGGCGGCAAATCGGGTGCGTCGCGCAATGCCAAGGTGGCCGAGTTGCTGGATATGGGCTTCCGCCGCGCCCCGTCGCGCGCGCCGATCCGTAAACCGGCCCGCCCCTCTTATGCCGGGAATGCAGGATTGGGTGTTTCAACCGAAGTGGCGCGCCTGACCGGTGCGCCCAAGATCAGCCTGCGCCCAATCGGGCGGCCAAGCGCTGCGACGCGGGTCGCCAGCGCGGTGGCCGAGACCGCGGACCAGAATCGCGACCGTATTCAGACCGGTATTGCCGCCGCCATTGCACAGGCTGATATTGCGCCCACAGCGCCGCCTGTTGAAAACGCCGATACACGCCCGGCGCTGCGCCCCGACAATCTGGTTCTGGCATCGACCGAACCGGCAGCCCAGCCCGAGCCCGAACAGGAGGTCGTGACCCGCCTGTCCTCATCCGGCGGGCATCTCTGGGGTGTCAATGTCGGACGCTACACCACCCGATACGAGGCCGAGAAGGTTCTGCTGAAAACGGCCCTGTCGGAAATGACCACTCTGGAAGGCACGCTGCGCAAGGTCAACCAAAGCTCGCGCGGCTTCGAGGCGACATTTCAGGGCATGACCCGCGAACAGGCCGATCTGGCCTGCCGCAGGCTGCAGGCCCGCAACGTCACCTGTTTCATGATCGGGCCGTCATAAGACCCGAAACTCTCTCTCCTGAAAGGGTATTGGCTGCGAGTTTTCTCGCAGCCTTTTTTTGTCGGGCGCGTCAGTCGAAGACGTGGCCGTGTTCGTATTGCTCATCCTGACCGGCGGCGGCAGTCAGGGCCGCGACATTGTCCTTGGTGAAGAACCCGTCATACTTGTGGCAGCGTTCGATATACTCGGTGATGAGCAGCGTGTGTTTCGAATGCTTCGAGAAGATCTGCTTCAGATTCGGGTCATCTTTGCACTCGCCCACCACATGGGCCAGGAAGGGCACGCCCTTGTCCTTGAGCGTGTTGACCACGAAATCGACATTCTTTTCGCCACCGGCGTGATCGCCATCCAGAATCTCCACCGCCATGTGATGCAGGCGGCGGCCGAAATTGCGCACGAAATCCTCGGTCGGCATCGGCAGTTGTTCGAACGAGTTCACGAAGGACGGCGTGTTGTTGGCGGTGAACACCTTGGCCGGGGATTTCTTGTCGTCATCGACATTGGCGTTCCGGTTCACATTGGTCGACGAGTTCATGTCGAAAATGTTGTACGCCCCCCAGAAATAGTAGGGCACCATGGTCAGAAACTCGAGGATCGCGTCCTCACGCTCGCCGGCCAGAATGCGGGTGGCCAGGTGATCGAAGCCCAGCATGAGGGGGCCGATCTTGGTGTCGGTGGCAAAGGCGGCGGCCTCGGCCAGACGCGCCTCTTCGGCGTCACTCAGCAGAACCCGGTCGCCCAGGCCCAGACTGTCGGTATCGTTGAAGTCCAGCGTCGAATAACCGACTCGGTTGCAGGTGAAATCCGATGGCGTGGTGAACAGGAATCCGTCCTGCGTATAAAACGGGTTCTCGGTGTCGCCTGAATATTCGAACCGGATATTCTGATCTTCCAGCGTTTTGCCAAGGTCTTTCAGGTCGCGCGCGCCGAAAACCTCGCCCACATATCGCGTCTGCGGCGTGCCGCGCGCCAGCGGGTACATGCGGTTGATGCGGGGAATGAAATCCTCGAACGTTTCGCTGAGCGGGGCCATCAGGATCAGCGCCGGGTATTCGGGATGGGAATGCAGCACGGCGAATTTATGCGTTGATCCCAGATAGCTCGCCGAATGGCGATACGGGGTCATTACATACAGTTCGACCATCGTGTCGAACACGGCGTCGGGCTCGACCTGAATCACGATCGCGCGCATCGGTCCGACCTGATCGGCAACGCCGGAACTGGTGCGCCGCTCGTAGATCATCGGCAGGTATTCGTGAAAAAACTCCGAGTTCTTCTTGTCGCCCCGTGGTTCATAGGACATCAGATCGAAAGACATATGTGCCTCCTTGCGCAAAACCTGGCTGCGGTAGGGCAGCGGTGCCGCCCCTACGCGAATTACGTTGCTTCAATTACGGTATTCAGAACATGCACTTGAGGGCATGCTAGGGGCTGAATCCTGTCCGGGCAACAGTAAGAAACTGGGTGGTCCGCATTGCGCAGGCGTGACTATCTGGTGAATTTCGTCACATCCACGCCGCCATCGATCAGGTTTTCCCGGACCGAGCGGGCGATCTGCACCGCCGTTGGCCCGTCCCCATGCAGGCAGATCGTGTCGATCGAGGTTTCCAGCCGCCTGCCGGATTCGGTGATGATCGCGCCTTCGCGGACCATGTTCAGGATGCGGGGGCCAGCAATCTCGGCATCGTGGATCACCGCGCCGGGCAGGCTGCGGTCGACCAGCGTGCCATCGTCGTTATAGGCGCGGTCGGCAAAAATCTCGCCTACCCATTTGCAGCCCAGCTCGCGCGCGGCCTCTTCCTGTTTGGTGACGGCCAGCACCATGACGATGATGTCGGGGTCGACATCCAGCGCGCCCTGATAACAGGCGCGCGCCATGTCGACATCGACCGAGCACATGTTGGCCAGCGCGCCATGCAGTTTCAGATGTCGCACTTTGGTGCCCACCGCCGTGGCCATCCCCCTGGCCGCGCCCAGCTGATACCGCACCAGATTCCGTAAGGAGTCATGGGGCACTTTCATATTGCGGCGGCCAAAGCCCTGAAGATCCGCAAAGCCCGGATGTGCACCAATGCCCACATCATGCTCGGCGGCCAGCGTCATGGTTCTGGCCATCACATCCCAGTCACCCGCGTGAAAACCGCAGGCGATATTGGCCGAGGTGATGATCTTCAGCAGGTTTTCATCATCGCCCATGTTCCAGGGACCGAAGCTTTCGCCCATATCGGCATTCAGATCGACGCGCGGCATCGGCAAGTCTCCTTAGTCGGTGGCAGAGATCACTCCGCCGATCAATTGGTAGGACAACAGGTCCGGGATATCATGGGGATCGCGCAGCAACGGGTCGACGCGCTGGGGCAGGCGGGCAAGGTCGGCCTGAAAGCTTTCCTGCAGCGTCGCGGCCTGTTCCAGAGTGACGAATTCGAACCGGACCGGCCCGCCGGCTGGTGTTTGCGCGGCGCGCGGCATGTCGCAGGGCAAAACGGTTGCGATGCGAGGGTAGCCGCCGGTGGTCTGACACTCGGGCAACAGGATGAACGGATTGCCGCTGCCGGTCATCTGTATGTCGCCGGGGATAATCACCTCGGACAGGATGTTCAGCTGACCTTTCGCCGCAAACCCATCACCGTCGCTTTCCATCTGCATGCCCATCCGGTTGGCGCGCGCGCCGCGCCGAAACCCGGTCGCGGCAAACCGGTCGAGCGTGGCATTGTCGAACAATTCCGTCTGAAAACTCGCAACCACGTGCAGAACGCCCCCGGAGAACCGCTCGGCCGGCATCAGTTTCATCCCGATCTTGCCAGAGACAGGTACTGTGGGCAACACGTCGCCCTGTTGCACCGCCTTGCCAATCTTTGCGGTTAGGTGGGCTGAACGCGACCCAAGAAAGGTGTCTGTTGCGAACCCTCCGCCAACATGCAAATAGCCGTAATTGCCCTGCACAGCGGCCCCGATTTCAAGCCGTTGCCCCGCATCCAATCGATGCGAGGCATTCCACGCCACCGCGCTACCATCGATGCTGGCTTGCATCGGCGCACCGGTCAGCGCGATGCGGGTCGTTTCCGTCGCCTCGAACGCGCCGCCCATGCCGGCCATCTCCAAAGCGGCACAATCGGGGCTTTGACCCAGCAAAGCCGCGCCTTCGTGCAGCGCCAGAATGTCGGCGGCCCCGGACTGCGACAGCCCCTGATCCAGATACCCGCTGCGTCCCTGATCCTGAATGGTACAGGCCGGGCCGATGCGATGGACTGTCAGGCTCATGCCGTGATCTCCTGACAGGTCGCGCCGCCATTGCCGTCGGAATTGTTGGCTCTGATCTCTTCCAATTCATCACGCGGTACAGGTTCGAACAGCATCTCGTCGCCGGGCTTCAGGGCAAAGCTCTGCTGCATCTCAGGGCGGAAGCAACGAAAGGCGGTCTGGCCGATGTGCCGCCACCCGGTCGGGGTCGGGCCTGAAAACAGAACAAATTGCGAGATGGCCAAAGCCAGTGCGCCTTCGGGGATCATCGGGTTCAACTCGTTCAGGCGGGGTATGTTGAACTCGGGTCCCAGCGTGCCAAGGTAGGGCTGCCCCGGGGCAAAGCCGATTGTAAGAACGCGGACACGGGTCTGGCTGAGCCGCCGGATCGTTTCGTCCGGGCTCAGCCCGACCGCCGCGGCGGCTTCTTCAAGCTGCGGGGCCAGATCGGTGCCATAGACCGTTGGCACACGCCACAACCTGCGCCCCGCCGGCAACGGGGTGTTGTACCAGTCCTTCTGCGTCAGCAACGCGCGGATGTGTCCTGCGATATCCGCATGAGCCAGACGCGCCGGATCAAACCGAAGATAGGTCGAGGCCAAAGAGGTCGATGTCTCGGATACACCGTCCCAATGCTGTCGTTCGACCTCGGCCCGAAACGCTAGCGCCGCCCGGTTCGCATCTTCGGTGCTGGTGTCCCCAAAGCTCACCAGCATGCCATCGAAGCCAACGGTGCGCACCATGGGAAAGGTCGGTGTGAGTGTCATGCACGTCCCGCATCAGGATTGGTCGAATTCATCCCGGAACCTGACCGCATCTCGCGCGGATGCGCAAGGCTTGTCGTTTGGCGGTGGCGGTTTCGAGAGAGCGTTACATTCAGCGCCTATGACAAAGCCGGACGGGCCTTGTTCCCGCAGGATGCTTTTCGCCGATTCCCGGCGTAACGGTGCATCGCGCGTACTCTCCGAGTCGCGTCGGCTTGTATTGCCGTCGCGCTGAATCGCTATATCTGGTGTTGCGGCGGATCCGGATCGGGGCGGGTGAGACGTCCCTGGGCGCGACAACTGTATGTTACGCCCAGATTTGCAGTCTTTGAAGGTGGCTAATTAATTGCTTTAAAAAGAAAAAATGAAAAAAGTCAAAAAAAATGGGCAAGATGTGTTTTTCCTCTTGCGGCTATTGTTGGTAAACCTTAGAACCCCCTTCACCGGCGCTGCTGAGGCGGTTGCTGGGTTGCTGGAGACGGCGAGACGCGCTGGAAAGACGGCGGGACACATCGGAGAGACGGTG